>QNBX01000040.1 GCA_003644265.1 Planctomycetota bacterium | reverse complement strand
CACTGCACCGACGTGACCAAGCTCACGCCCCACGGCTGGAAACAGCACTTCGCCGAGCAGGTCGCCGCACGCCGACAGACCGCGCTCGCCGCCCTGGCCGGGGTCGCACTCGATCGCGGGGAACCCAGCCCGGGCTGAAGTCGGAAGCGACGGGGCGGAGCGGCCTGCGCGGGAATCGGGGCGCGGGGGTGGGGATCACAGGACGGTTACGACCTTCTCGTCCTCGCATCCAGACGCGGACGACGTGGCGCCGCTGTTGCAGCGCTTCAACGACTACGACGTGCGCACAAGCGAGTTCCTGCTGGCGGAGATCTACCGGCGTCGGATTGGTGGGTTGAGCGTGGCCTTGGACGCGCTGGCCGGCGGCGCCGAGACGCGCACGGATGACCTGTTGCTGGTGTTGCGGCTGTGGTCCGGGAGCGAGCTAGCCGTGGCCGAGCTGCCCAAGCGCGTGCCGACGCTGCACCCCGACGCGCGGCTGTGGCTGGCCGCGTTGCTGCCCGACCTGGAGCGCGAGCTGGCCCTCCCGATCCTGCCTGCGCTCGAGGCCGCTCTGGTGCAGGCCTGGGGCGCCGAACCCGCCGCCGGCTCACTCGACGAACGCTGGGTCGCGCTGCTCTGCTTCGGCTTGCCGTATCACCTGCAACCCGCGGACCAGGGCCGCGTGAAGGACATCTCGGTGGAGCTGTTCAACGCCTGGAGTCAGGGTGACGACGAGGGGCCCTACTTTCCGACCCTGCGTGATCGCCGCTTCATGCGCCGCATGCTGCTCGATGTCTTCGCGCGGGATCCGCTGCCTGAGGACCTCGAGCGCGCGGCGCGGCTGGTGCACAACCGTCACGTGGCCGACCGCATGCCGCGCATGTGCCGGGAGCTGGGCACGCCCGAGGCGCGGGCCTGGATGCTCGATCTGCTGCGTCGCTGGGACGCACGCCGGGAGGACCCGCCGGGCAAGTTCATCGCCTGGATGCTGGGCGAGTTGAAGGCCTACGACGACAGCGACTTCCGGGCCCAGGCCAACGCCATCATCCAGCAGCGCTTCCCGTATCACCCGGCGTTCGACTGACATCGATGACATCCGTCGTTCGGTGGCCGCCCGCAGCGCGTGCTCTGCGAAGCGCGCGGGAGAGCGCCCAGGGCAGCAGCCACGCGATGGGGATGAGCCACTTCAGGAGGAAGGCCGTGTCTTCAAACGTGAGCGGCTCCAGGCCCAGGAACCGGCTGGCGTCATAGCGCACGCTGCCGATGTCCGCGATCGCGGTGACGCGTGCATAGGTCGTGCCGTAGTGCCGCTCAACGACAGCTGTGATGTCGCCAACGGACGGCTCCAGCAGCTCCCGGTAGGCCACGTTGACGCGCTCCAACGCCTCGCGCAGTCCTGCCGGCTCAGCCTCGATCACGACGCCGTAGTCGGAGTCGATCACCTGCGTCGGCCCGGCGGGGGGGCGGGCCCAGGCCACGGCGTGGGCCTCTGACTCCCAGAGGCCAGCCTCGAAGCCGTCCTGTTCCAGCAGGCGTGCGGTGGTGATGGACTGGGCGCCGCACATGCCCAGGCCTCGCTGCAGCGCGCGAGCGGGGGCCTGCCACTCGTAGGAACGATGGCGCTCGTCCCAGTCGCAGGCCCACAGCACCCAGTTGTCGAGCAGGCGCGGCCGCAGCGCGTCGTCCCGGCGCACGTACCGGGAGTGGATGTTCGTCATGCGCCGGTTCACGGCCCACATGACGTTGGCTACGTGCTGAGCAGCGTCGATCTGGCCGCTCCTGTACGCGCCTCGCGAGCTTTCGATTCGCTCCCAGGCTGCGTCAAAGTTGATCGTCGTGTCGAACTCGCGACTGGGAAAACGCGCCGGCAGGTCGGGCTCGAGCAGAGCACCAGCCAGGTTGAGCAGCAGCAGCAGCATGCCCGTCACGGCCAGGGCCCTGACGGCCGTGGCGCGCACGCGAGTGATCGACAAGAGCGCGATCAACCACACCAGCGCCGAGAGCAGCGCAAGGCCCGTCGTCGCCCGGCCGACCCAGGCCTCGGGCTCTCCGCTGAACTCGAGCGTGTATCGGCGTCCGTTGGTGTTGGGGTCGGTCGCGTCCGACGTGGAGAAGTACAGCGTGCCGCCCCAGTGGGAGAAGGCGCCGCCCCCGGACTCGCTGATGGAGGCGTGCAGCGCGTGGGCGGGGCCGAGCGGGCTGCCATCCTCGAGGAGCACCAATGACGACGCCTGGGGGCTGCCCGCTCCGTCGGCGGCGACCTGCGCCCAACGCGCCTCGAGTGGGGGCAGCGCGACGGTGTAAGACAGGGATCCGGCCGGAGAGAACGGAGCGTCGAGGGGGAGCTGTTGCGAGCGTCCCGCAACGACGCTGAGCAGCGTGGCGAGGGCGGGGACGCCGAGCAGGGCGAGGCCCCAGATCCAAGTCGTGCGTGTTGCGGACGGCATGTCTTGCGGGAGTATATGAACTCCAGGTTGGCCTCCGTGTCAGCTCCGCAGATGTGATGCGGAAACAGGATCCGCGCCAGCATGCGCCGCCCCAGTCGCTGCGGGAGGGCCAGCGCGACGCGCCCCTGCCCCGGTTCCTGCCCCCACATCCGCCACCCTCGGCTACACTCTCCCTTGTCCCGCCGGCCCCGAACCCGCTCCTGCGGGCTCCGGCGAGCCTGTCTCGCAGCACGTGTTGTCTCCCTTCGGCCCTCATCAGCTCTCTCGGCCTTTGGTCCCTCCGGCCCCCTCCCCCGGTCTCCAGCCCCATGCTCCGCACTCCATCCCGCCGGCTCCTGGCCGCTCTGGCTGTCCTGTCCCCGCTCGTCGCCGTGGCCTCTTTCAGCGCCGCGGTGGTCCCGACCGACGTGCAGATGCCGGGCACCCAGCCCAACGAGGTGTTTGCGCTGATTGAGGCCAACAACTGCGCGGCCTGCCACGCCAACTACGACCTGGCGGTGGAGCCGGGCGCCAACTGGCAGGGCTCGATGATGGCCCATGCCACCCGCGACCCGCTGTTCTGGGGCGCCATGGCCGTGGCGGAGCAGTCCTTCGACGGCTCGGGCGATCTGTGCCTGCGCTGCCACACGCCCTCGGGCTGGCTGGCGGGGCGCAGCACGCCCACGGACGGCTCGGCGCTGGACCCGGCCATCGACCAGGACGGCGTCTCGTGCGACGCCTGTCACCGCATGACCAACCCCGACACCAGCGAGTGGTTCGGCGTGCAGAATGCGCCCTTCCTGGCGCACGACGAGAGCGCCACGCCGGTGGGCTACAACGGCAGCGGTCAGCTCTCCATGTGGAACGACGGCTTCAACAAGCTGGGGCCGTACGACGACGCCGCCACGCCGCACGGCTTCTTCCAGTCGAGCTTCCATCGCCAGTCTGAGCTGTGCGGCAGCTGCCACGACGTGAGCAACCCGGTGGTAGGTGATCTGGCTCCCGGGCACGGCGCCATGGCCCCGCTGCCCGGCGCGTTCAGCGGCACGCCCGGCACACCGGTGGACGGCAAGGCGGCCTTCAACAACTTCCCCTACGCGTACGGCGTGGTGGAGCGCACCTTCAGCGAGCACCAGAGCTCGGCCTTCAAGACCTTGCCGGTGGCGTCGTACCCGAGCCTGCCCGGCGAGCTGCAGCAGGGCGCCATGGCCGACACCTACAACGCGGCCATCGCGGCCAACCCGACGGCCAACTACCTGGACGGCATGCAGCGCAACTTCTCGTGCCAGAGCTGCCACATGAAGCCCGTGAACGGCAAGGGCTGCGCCCTGGGCGGGGTGCCGACGCGCGCCGATCTGCCCAGTCACGACCTGACCGGTGGCAACTACTGGGCGCCCCAGGCCATCGCCTGGCTGGACGGGCAGAGCAAGCTGGTGATCGGCGGCGGCATGTCCCTGCCGGCGCTCGACGCCATGGCGGCCGGCGCCGACCGCGCGCGCGACAACCTGGAGTCGGCGGCGGCCATCGACGTGGCGGGCGGCTTTGTGCGCGTCACCAACCTCACGGGCCACAAGCTCATCAGCGGCTATCCCGAGGGGCGCCGCATGTGGCTCAACATCAAGTGGTTCAACGGCCCCACGCTCATCCGTGAGGACGGCGAGTACGGCTCCATGATGGTGGACATCGACGGCGCGCCCACGCTGGTGGAGTCGATCCTCGACCTCGATGACCCCAACCTGATCGCCTTTGAGGCGCACCACGGCATGAGCCAGGAGTGGGCCGATCAGCTGCTGGGCTACGGCACCACGGGCGCCTCCACGCCGCTGACCTACGACCGCGTCACGGGTGCGGTGACCGAGACCCTGGGCGGCTTTGCGGGGCAGCCGGCGGGCTCCAAGCTCGAGACGTTTCACTTCGTGCTGAACGACCTGGTGCTGAACGACACGCGCATCCCGCCCTACGGCATGCGCTACGACGACGCCTTTGCGCGCAACTCGGTGCCCGTGCCCGACACGCAGTACGGCGACCCCGGCCCCGGCGGCAGCTACAACCACTGGGCCTGGCACGAGCTGGACATCCCCGCGGGCGCCACCAGCGCCACTCTGGAGCTGCTCTATCAGCCCACCAGCTGGGAGTACATCCAGTTCCTGCACCAGGCCAACGACGGCTCGATCAGCCACCTGGCCGACGTGGGCGACGACCTGCTGGACGCCTGGCTGGCCACGGGCATGGCCGCGCCGCACGTCATGACCGGCGTGAGCTGGCTGGTGGGCTCTGGCACAGCGCCCTTCCTGGACGAGCTGGGTGCGCTGGCCTCGCCGGCCCTGCCCGTGCCGCCCAGGCTGACGGGCAGCGGCCCCGCCATCCCCGGCGAGTCGGTGGCGGTCTCCCTGGCCGGTGGTCCCCCCGGCGGCAGCGCGTTCCTGGTGATGGGCTTCAGCCTGCTCAACGCGCCGCTCAAGGGCGGCGTGCTGGTGCCGAACCCCGACATCATCCTGGAGGGCCTGCCGCTCAACGCCCGCGGCAACCTGTCCTTCGTGTTTCCCTGGCCCCTCGGCGCCACGCCCGGCTCGACGCTCTACGTGCAGTACTGGATGCAGACCGCCCAGGGCTTTGCCGCCAGCAACGGCATGTCGATCACCACGCCGTAGCCGCAGCCGCTGGTTGGGTCGCCGTCTACGGATTGCGTCCTGGTCGCTGGCCTGTCGAGTTGCGGGCGCGGCTGTGTGCTGGCGCGATGAGCAGTGACCGCCTCGGAGCCCGTGGTTCATGCCCGCACTGCCTGACGATTTGCTGCGTCGCTTGGCCGCGCACAGGCCGGGGTCCGCGCCCGCGACCGCGCCGCCCGCACGTCGGGCGGCGGTGGCGGCGGTGCTGCGTCCGGGCCAAGCGGGCGCTGAGGTGCTGCTCATGCGGCGCATCGAGCACGCGGCGGACCCGTGGTCAGGGCAGGTCTCGTTCCCGGGCGGCAACCGCGACCCGGGCGACAGCGACCTGCTGGCCACCGCCCTGCGCGAGACCCACGAGGAGGCCGGGCTGCAGCTGCAGCGCTCCATGCTGTTGTGTCGACTCGACCCGCTGGCCGCCGTGGGTCGGCGCCTGTCGTTCGAGATGGACATCACGCCCTTTGTGTTCGCCATCGAGCCGGGCCTGCCCGTGGCCCCCGGACCCGAGGCGCAGGAGCTGTTCTGGCTCCCGCTGGAGCCGGCCTTGCGGGGCGACCTCGACGCAGAACACCGCTGGCAGGACGGCCACGTCGTGCGTCGCCTACCCGCCTGGGAATACGAGCAGCGCGTGGTCTGGGGGCTCACCTACGGCATGCTGCAGGCGCTGCTGACCGCGGCGGGGGTGGAGCGAGACTAGCAGCCCTCCGTCGCGCAAGTCATTCCGCGTGCAGCGGCGCTCTCGTGGCGCGGGTCGCTTGGCGGGGCGTTCATGCGCCTGACGCCGCGCTCGATCCGCGAGTTGCAGCATGGCGCGCGCTGGGGCAACCCGCTGCGAGCGTTGCAGGGCGCAACGCAGCAGGGCTCAGCCCACCAGGCTCGTCACGTCGAGCGTCACGTCGCCCACCTTGACCTGGGCGCCCGTCTTCCAGCGGCTGCGCTTGACGTAGCCCAGCCCCAGCGTGGTGTCGTTGGTGGGGTCCCGCGCCACGGAGGTCAGCACGCCCAGCGCGCGGCCGTCCTCGCCCTGCAGCTCGGCGTCCGGGTGCAGCGCGGCGTGCACGTGGCCGCCGGGGGCGCCCGCGCTGCCCGCGCCGTCGTCAGCACCCGAGTTGCTCGCAGCGCTCACGTCGCCTGCCGCGCCTGCCGTGCCTGCCGTGCCCGTGAGCCGCACCAGCCTGCGCGCCACCTGGCCCATGTTGACGATGCGCGCGATCACCTCCTGGCCCGGGTAGCAGCCCTTGGTGGAGGAGACTTTGTGGTCGAGCAGCGCCTCGAGCGGGATCACGCCGCCCGCCATGTCCTCGGCGAACCACGGCACGCCGGCGCCCACGCGCACCACCTGTAGGGCCGCGGGCGAGGCCGTCTTCACGCCGGACGCGAGCAGCGAGCGCTCAGCCTCCGCCAGCCTCGACAGCGGACCGATCAGGTCGAAGCCGCCCGTGCCGGAGAGTTCGCTGGGCGCCAGCAGCAGCTCGCCGGCCGCGGCCACCTGTCCCGCGCCGGGTGCCGGCAGGTCGCAGGCGGTCAGGCGCTCGCCGGCCGCGGGGCCCGCCAGGGTGATCAGCGCCCAGGGTTCGCGCGCGGCGCGCGCGGCGCTCGTGTCGCCCGCGATGTCGCCGGGTTGGGGCGCAGTCCGCGAAGCTGCTCCGCCATTGGCGTCGTCGGTGCTGCCGTCGCCCTCGCCGTCGCCGTCGCCAAGATCCTCAAGCGTCACATCATCGGTGATGACGTACATGCGCAGCAGCCGCAAGATCTGCTCGCGGTGACTGGACGGCAGCTCCAGCAGCAGGCCCTCAGCAGGGACGCCGGGGGCCAGCACGCGCGGGTCGGCGCGCAGCTTGCCCTTGCCGTCCATGAGCGTCAGCGCGAGCAGGCCGCCGGGGGCCAGGTCGCTCACGGGCAGGCTGGCGATGCGCTCCAGCCACGGCAGCAGGTCGCCGCCGCCGGCGCGCACCAGGCAGCGCGTGCCGTGTCGGCACAGGGCGGCGTCGTTGCGCAGGGCGTTGATCTCTTCGACGAGGCTCATGGCGTGTCGAGGTCCGTGGGGGGCAGGGCGCGCGCGAGCATGCGGCGCGTGGCGGTGGTGGTGGGTGTGACCGTCTGGGTGAGGTCCACGAAGGACGCGCCGCCGCGGGGGCGGCCGCTGAGTTGCTCCGCCGCGAACGGTAGCACCAGGATGCGGTGCCGCGTGATGACGTGCCGGTGGGGTCTGAGCGCCGAGAGGCCCGAGGCGCACAGGCCGTGGGCCTCGGCGAGATGCCGAAGCAGATGCTCGGCCAGGCTGCGCGAGGCGCTGGCGCTGGGTACCGTGCCTGAGCGTCGATCGGGAGCGGCGGTCTCGCCGTCCAGGCCGCAGGCCTCGCGCTCCTGCTCCGACAGCGCCCGTCCCGGCAGCTCCAGGAAGCCCTCGTTGGGAGCTTGCTTGCGGCGCACCAGCAGCACGCGCCCGCGCCGGCTGGCCAGCAGGGCCACGCGCGTCACGTCGCGCCACGCGGGGCGCGGCGCCGGCGGGGGCCAGCGCTCGGGTTCGCCGCTGGCGTGGGCCGTGCAGCCCGCGCGCAGCGGGCACTCGGCGCAGCGCGGCGAGCGCGGCCGGCACACGGTGGCGCCTAGCTCCATCAGCGCCTGGTTGAAGTCGCCCGGGCGCTCGCGGGCCAGCAGCGCCTCGGCTGCCGCGTGCAGCGCTCGCTTGCCGGCGGCCTTGCGCGGGTCGAGCTCCAACCCATGCAGTCGACACAGCACGCGCTCCACGTTGCCGTCCACCACGGCCACGTCTTGCCCCAGGGCGATGGAGGCCACGGCGGCGGCGGTGTACGGGCCCACGCCGGGCAGCTCCAGCAGGCCATCGCGATCGGCCGGCATGCCGTGTCGCGTCACGTGCTGCGCGGCGCGCTTGAGCAGGCCGGCGCGGCGGTAGTAGCCCAGCCCGGCCCAGGCCGCGCGCAGCTCGTCGTCGTCGCACTCGGCCAGTTCGCCGGCCCCGGGCCAGCGCGCCAAGAAGCGCTCGTAGTACGGCACCACGGCGGCCACCGTCGTCTGCTGCAGCATGATCTCGCTCACCAGCACGCCCCAGGGGTCGGCGTTGCGGCGCCAGGGCAGGTCGCGGTGGCCGCGGTCGTACCAGCGCAGCACGGCCACGGCCAGCTGCGGCAGGTCGGCTCTGGGCGCTGGTGTGGGCACCGGCGCAGGGTAATGCCGCAGCCCGGCCGCCGTCACGGCCCGGGCGCTCAAGCGACTGCCCAGGTGTTGGTGCCGCCGCCGGGGCCGCGCTAGACTCCGCGCCACTCGCCCCGGGAGCCCCGACGCGCCATGCCCAGCTTTGCCCTGATCGTCGCCGTGGTGGCCGTGGTGGCCGTGGTGCTGGCCTGGGCCGCCCGTGGTCGCCTGCGCGTTCTGAGCGAGGAACTCTCGTCCACCCGGCGCGAGCTGCTCAGCTCCCGCTCAGAGGAGGGCGACCTGGCGGGGGAGCTGAAGACCCTGCAGCGCCACGTCGAACTGCTGGCCAAGGGCGTCGCGCTCGACCCGTTGATGGTGCGCGAGAAGCGGCTCTACGCCAACGCCAACACGCTCAAGCTGGCCCAGTTGCTGGAGTCGGGCAGCTCCGTGGCCGTGATCGATGTGCGCAGCGCCGGCGAGTGGGGCGGGGGGCATATCGAAGGCGCCCTGCACATCCCCGTCGACGAGTTGGAGCGGCGCCTCTCAGAGGTACCCCGCGACGGCACGCCGCTCTACCTGATCTGCGCCAGCGGCGGCCGCAGCGCCGCCGCCGCTGACCTGCTGGGCCAGCGTGGCTACCTGCATGTGCACAACGTGGAGGGCGGCATGCAGGCCTGGCGCGGCGCTGCCGTGCAAGGCTGACCGCCAGCTGACCACCGGCTGGCACCCAGCTGACCCCAGCCTGACAGGTGTGTGAGCCCCTGTTTGCGCGGGCCGGTTCTTCCCGCGCAGCACCCACGACGGCGCCGCGGCTTCGTCGCGCGCCCGCAGCTCAGCGGCCTGATGATCAAGCGATCTGCTCCCCGGTTAGTCCAGCGGGGCCGGATCGTCGGAGGGCTGTTCCCCCCAGGCAGAGGTCATCGTGTCCGCCAGTCTGCAACCCCGCTCGACCCCGCACAGTCCTCCCCGCGGTCCCTTGTCCGATGTGTCCATCCTGTTGGTGGACGACGACGAGTTGGTGCGCAGCAGCGTGGCGCGCTTGCTGCAACGGCGTGGGGCCCAGGTGCGCAGCTTCACCGAGGCCGAGGGCGTACTGGCGGCGGCGATCGAGTCCCCGCCCAACCTGCTGGTGATGGACCTGGAGCTGGGTGGCATGACGGGCTTTGAGTTGGCTGAGGCCATGACGGGGGACCGGCGTACGGCGCACGTGCCCATCTTGGCCTTCTCGGGTCACGACGATCAGCGCACCCGCGCCGCGGCCCTGGCGGCGGGCGCGACGGCCTTCCTGGCCAAGCCCTGCTGGGTCGGGGAGTTGGAGGCTGCGGTGGCGCGCCTGGCCCGTCATCCGTGGCCAACAGGCGGCGACGGCTCGGCCAGCGGGCGGTTCTAACGCGCTCGATCGGTTGTTCGACGCGATCCCGCGGGCGGCGTTGCGGTCGCCCGCTGCAGCCGCGCAGGCCCTGATCACGCACGCCCTCGCAACGGGGGGCGTACGTGACCAGCGCGGGCGGCCTCAGCTGACGGGGGTCTCAAGCAGCCCCGAGAGGTCGCAGTGGTTGCCCTGCGGTTGCGCCATGAACTGCCAGTAGCCCGTGACGCCCGAGAGCCCCAGACCCGTGGGGATGGTGAGGGGCAGGCTCAGCGCCCCGTCGGCGTCCAGGAACAGCACGCCGATCTCGAGCGGGTCCAGCAGCCAGAAGGGGCCCTTGTTGGTGCCCAGTGGCACGGGGAACGCGTCCGCCGCCAGCCACAGCAGGAAGGGCGCGCTGGGAGGGCCGAAGCACTTCATGCTGAAGGTGTCGCCCTCGGCCATGCTGCCCTCGGCCAGCAGCAGGTGGCAGGCGCCCTCGACCACGTAGGCTGCCCCCGAGTTGCTGCCCCCGCCATCCGCGAAGCGCGCGCCCAGCAGCAGGTCGTCCTGCCCGTCGCCGTCCACGTCGCCGACGTGCGCCAGCGAGGCGCCCATGCGGTCGCCCGCGGCCTCGCCGTTGATGACCACGCCGCGCCACGACAGGGCGTCCAGTGAGATGCTGGCGGGCAGGCCGGGGGCTCCGTAGACGATGTAGGCGCAGCCTGAGTTGTTGCCGCCGCCGTCCGCGTTCTGGGCGCCGATCAGCAGGTCGGCCAGGCCGTCGCCGTTCAGGTCGCCTGCCAGCGAGACCGAGCCGCCGGAGCAGTCGCCGGCCGCGCCGCCGTCTAGCGTGACGCCGCCGCTTCCCAGGGTCACCACCGAGGGCAAGGAGGCCGAGCCGTACACCAGGAAGCTGCGGCCCGCGTCGTTGCCGCCTGGCGTGTCGGCCTGATCGGCTCCGAACAGCAGGTCGGAGAGGCCGTCGCCGTTCACGTCGCCGCCGCCGGCGAGGGCCGCGCCGATGTAGTGGCCGCCGAACTGCGGGTTGATGACGGTGCCGAAGGCACTGAACGACGCGCTGTCGATCAAGGCGGGCAAGCTGCTGGAGCCGCGCAGGAGGTAGGCCCTGCCGCCATTGGTCTTGCTGCCGGGGTCGGCGAAGGGTGCGCCGGCCAGCAGATCGTCCAGGCCGTCGCCGTCCACATCGCCGGCGCGGGCCACGTCCGTGCCCAGGCGATCGCCGGAGGCCTGGCCCGCCAGCAGGCAGCCAGGCACCGCGCCGAGCGTCTCGCTGGCAGCGAAATCGACGCGCCCAAAGACGATCTGTACCTGGCCAGCCAGGTTGCGCCCCAGCGGGCCGGCGCCCAGGGCGCCGATGGCGATGTCGTCGATGCCGTCGCCGTTCAGGTCGCCCGGGCCGCAGACAGAGATGCCGCTCAGGTTGCCCGTGGCCTCGCCGTTGAACACCACGCCCTGCCCCGGCGCCATGGCGCCCAGGTTGATGCTGGCGGGCAGCGAGGCCGCGCCGTACACGAGGTAGGCGCGCCCCGCGTCCGTCAGCCCGGACACATCGTGGCGCGGCGCGCCGATGAGCAGGTCATCGAAACCGTCCGCGTTCACGTCGCCGGCCGCGGCCAGCGCCTGCCCTGCGGCGTCGGCGGTCTGAGCGCCGGTCAGCAAGACGTCGGCGCTGGACAGGCTGCCCGGCGCCGGCTGGCCCGGCGCCGAGCCAAAGACCAGATAGACCCTGCCCGAGGGGTCGAAGAAGTCGTCTCCCCACGACGACACCACCCAGTCGCCCACCCCGTCACCGTTGATGTCGCCCGCCCGTGCGACGGTCTTGCCGCTCTCGTCCGAGCCCGCGACGCCGGTGCTGCGCGTGCCGGCGCTGCCCAGCCAGGACAGCTCCAGCTCGCGCTCGGAGGCGGCAGGCGTGGGCGTGAGCAGCGTCAGGGCCAGGGTGGTGCAGAGCATGGAACGTGTCAGCATGGCGGGGTCCGCAGGTGTGGTGAGAGAGGGAGAGGCTCGTCCAGGGCGCGCTGCAGCGTGAGGCTCGGCGGTGCGCGCTCGCCGGGCGGCCCGGCACGCCAGCTATCGGTCCTCCGGCTCACAAATATCAAGCGCGATCCGACAGGCCCGCGCGGACCGCATCCGGCGGCGAGGCAGGCGCTGGCCTGCGTCCGGAACACCAGCTGAAGCGCTGCGATCAGCTGCGTCCGGTCTGCGTCCGGTCTGCGCATGGACAGCGCATGGACAGCGCATGGACAGCGCGCGCGACTCGCGGCACTCTGAGCGGCCATGCCCGCTCTGACCCTCGAGACCTCGGCTGGCCAGCTGGCGGCGCTGCATGACGCGCCGACCGGCCCGCACCCCGGCGCCGGGCCCCGCGGCGCCGTGGTCTGTCATCCGCACCCGCTGCACGGCGGCACCAAGGAGAACAAGGTGGTGCACTCCCTGGCCAAGGCCTTCGCCGCGGCCGGGCTGCACGTGCTGCGCTTCGACTTCCGCGGCGCCGGTGGCAGCGAGGGCAGCCACGACGAGGGCGTTGGCGAACGGGACGACGTGCGCGCTGCGATGGACGCCTGTCACGAGTTGGCGGGGGGCTCGCTGCTGCTGGCCGGCTTCTCGTTCGGCTCGTGGGTAGGTCTGGACACCGGGCTGGAGGACCGGCGCGTGGAGGGGCTGCTGGCGGTGGCGCCGCCAGTCAACTACTACGACTACACGGCCGTGGCCCGTTCCAGCCTGCCCCTCGCCGTGGTCTATGCATTGGAGGACGAGCTGGTGCCGGCCGATCAGGTGCAGGCCTGGCTGGCCAGCTGCGCGCGCTCCCCGCGCATCACCCCCGTGAGCGGCTGCGGCCATCTGTTCCATGGCCGGCTGGGACTCGTGAGGGGCGCGGCCGCGGGCTTGGCAGCCGCCCTCGCGAGCTGAGTCCGGCGCGGCCGGGCGTCAGGCCCACGGCGCCCGCCGCCCACGGCGCCCGCCGCCCACTGGCGCCCGCCGCCCACTGGCGCCCGCCGCCCGCTTGGCGTCCGCCCACCCCAGCGCTCCCTGAACACAAGAGCAGGTGGCCGCCATGACCCGGGGGAGGTCACGACGGCCACCTGGAGTGGGAACCAAGCGGAGGATCCGTCAGCGTCAGATCATTGCTGCGCGAAGACCACTTCGGTGACCATCAGGCCTGTCAGCCCCTCGCCCTCGCCCTGGTCCGCGATGATGGCCTGCCAGTACACCGGCAGGTTCTCGAGGCCCGCGTCCGGGATGAACACGGGGAAGGTGCTCTGGCCGTCCGCGTCGAAGTTGCCGAAGATCACCTCCATGGTGTTGGTGCCGAGCCAGTAGTCGCCGCGCGCGGTCTGCATGGCGTTGGAGAGCGCCGAGTCAGACGCCATCAGCAGCCAGCTGGCGTGGGGCGGGCCGTGCAGCACCATCGTAAAGGTGCTGTTGGCCACCAGCTCGCCCTCGGCCAAGGCGAAGTTGGCGCAGCCCTTGATCAGCTGCACCGCACCCGCGTGTGCGGAGGTGTTGGGGGAGCCCATGGCCAGGTCGTCGAAGCCGTCACCGTTCATGTCGCCCACGAAGGCGCTGAGGGACGGACCGGCGTGGTTCGGCGCCAGCTCGAGGCCGCGGAACCCCAGGCTGCCGACCCTCATGGTATCGGGCAGGTCGCTGTCACCGTTCAGCAAGAAGCTGTTGGTGTCGCCAGCGGCCGCCATGACGATGTCGTCATAGTCATCGCCGTGCAGGTTGCCGCCCATGCTGATCGCGCTGCCGAGCCTCTGGTTGGGCCTGTCGCCGGTGATGACATGCAGCTCGAGGCCGTTCTTCACATCGACGACCCCATCCAGGCCCAGGCTGCCCCGGTTGCTGCCGCCGCTGCCGGCGAAGCCGGTGTTGATGACGCCCACATCGACGAACATCTCGGGGGTCGACAGGTCGATCAGTGGCGCGGTGTGCTTGTTGCCGAGCACCACCACCGTGCGGCCCTCGTTGCCATGACCAGCGGCCGGGTTCAGATCGAAGCCCGGGGCGCCCACCGCCACATCGCTGAAGCCGTCGGCGTCCAGGTTGCTGCCACCGGCGACGGCGCTGCCGAGCTGCTCGTTGACCTGCTCGCCGCGGATGGTGATGCCCATGTTGGTGATCTGGGCCAGGTTGATGCTGCTGGGCAGGGCGGGGCCGCCGAACACGACGTAGGCCTCGCCTGCCCGGGCCACGCCGTCGGGCGAGGCGTCAGGCGCGCCGATGAGCATGTCCGCGAAGCCGTCGCCGTTGATGTCGCCAGCAGCAGCCACGGCGCTGCCGGCGCGGTCACCGGCCGCTGCGCCGATGAGCTTCAGGCCCTCATCGGCGGCCATGCGGTCCAGGTCGAAGCCGGCGCTGTAGCGCGCGGTGCCGTACAGCAACCAGGCGCCACCGTTCTCACTGGGGCCGCCCAGCTGGAAGCCGTTGAGCGGGGAGCCCACGGCGCCGCTCACAGGTCCGCCCTGGCTGGAGGCCGACGAGGCGCCGAGCAGCGCGTCATCGAGGCCGTCGCCGTTGACGTCGCCCACGCCGGCCACCGCGTTGCCCAGGTGGTCCAAGGCCGCGACGCCATTCAGGGTGAAGCCGTCCAGCGAGGTCATGGCGTCGAGGCGCAGGGTCTCGGGCCACTCGTCGCGGCCGAAGACGACGTACACCACGCCGCTGTCCGTGCCGTTCACGCCGTCGCTGCCGGGGGCGCCGATGAGCAGGTCGGTGCGGCCGTCGCCGTTGAGGTCCGCGCTGCCGAGGCCGGCGCCGGTCTCCGACCCGTCCTCGCTGACGGTCAGGCGCACGTAGCCCTTAGGCTGCTGCGCGGTGATGCTGCCGGCCATGCTGCTACCCGAACCGCGGCCGAAGCCGCTGGCGGGAGCGCTGTCGCCATCCTTGCTGAGGCTCAGCGTGGACGTCTCGGGCAGGGAGTGATCCGCCCCGAACACCAGGTAGACCACGCCAGGCATGGCGGACGACAAACCGGGGCTGCCGCCGTCGGGATAGCTGTTGTCGCTGGGGGCCGATTCGAAGCCGGACACGAGCATGTCAGCGAGGCCGTCGCCGTTGGCGTCGCCCGCCGCGGCGATGCGGGTGCCCAAGAGCACGCCCGCTACGTCGCCGGTCCAGCTGGCGCCGTTGTTGCGCAGGAACTCCATGTCGACCACGCGGTTGTCGCTGCCGGCTTGGAGTACGGTGCCGACGGTGTGCGTCTGTCGCTGGGCGCTGGCCTCGCCCGTCGTCAGGGCCAGGAAACAGGTGCCCATGAGGCACGTCTTGCTGAGCAGGTTCATTTCAGATGGTTCCGTGACGAGCGACGGGTCGGGGCCCCGACCCGTCGCTCGTCACGGAACCATCTGAAATGAACCTGCTCAGCAAGACGTGCCTCATGGGCACCTGTTTCCTGGCCCTGACGACGGGCGAGGCCAGCGCCCAGCGACAGACGCACACCGTCGGCACCGTACTCCAAGCCGGCAGCGACAACCGCGTGGTCGACATGGAGTTCCTGCGCAACAACGGCGCCAGCTGGACCGGCGACGTAGCGGGCGTGCTCTTGGGCACCCGCATCGCCGCGGCGGGCGACGCCAACGGCGACGGCCTCGCTGACATGCTCGTGTCCGGCTTCGAATCGGCCCCCAGCGACAACAGCTATCCCGACGGCGGCAGCCCCGGTTTGTCGTCCGCCATGCCTGGCGTGGTCTACCTGGTGTTCGGGGCGGATCACTCCCTGCCCGAGACGTCCACGCTGAGCCTCAGCAAGGATGGCGACAGCGCTCCCGCCAGCGGCTTCGGCCGCGGTTCGGGTAGCAGCATGGCCGGCAGCATCACCGCGCAGCAGCCTAAGGGCTACGTGCGCCTGACCGTCAGCGAGGACGGGTCGGAGACCGGCGCCGGCCTCGGCAGCGCGGACCTCAACGGCGACGGCCGCACCGACCTGCTCATCGGCGCCCCCGGCAGCGACGGCGTGAACGGCACGGACAGCGGCGTGGTGTACGTCGTCTTCGGCCGCGACGAGTGGCCCGAGACCCTGCGCCTCGACGCCATGACCTCGCTGGACGGCTTCACCCTGAATGGCGTCGCGGCCTTGGACCACCTGGGCAACGCGGTGGCCGGCGTGGGCGACGTCAACGGCGACGGCCTCGATGACGCGCTGCTCGGCGCCTCGTCGGCCTCCAGCCAGGGCGGACCTGTGAGCGGCGCCGTGGGCTCCCCGCTCAACGGCTTCCAGCTGGGCGGCCCCAGTGAGAACGGTGGCGCCTGGTTGCTGTACGGCACCGCGCGCTACAGCGCCGGCTTCGACCTGGACCGCATGGCCGCCGATGAGGGCCTGAAGCTCATCGGCGCAGCGGCCGGTGACCGCGCCGGCAGCGCCGTGGCTGCTGCTGGCGACATCAACGGCGACGGCTTCGCGGACATGCTCATCGGCGCGCCTGACGCCTCGCCCGACGGCGTGGCCCGGGCAGGCGAGGCCTACGTCGTGTTCGGCGGCCCCGCCCTGCCCAGCAGCATCAACCTGGCCCAGATCACCAACATGGGCATCACCATCCGCGGCGAGCAGGTCAACGAGCAGCTCGGCAGCGCCGTCGCCGGTGGCAGCAACCTGGACGCCGACGGCTTCAGCGATGTGGCGGTGGGCGCCCCGGGCTTCGATCTGAACCCGGCCGCTGGTCATGGCAACGAGGGCCGCACGGTGGTGGTGCTCGGCAACAAGCACACCGCGCCACTGATCGACCTGTCGACCCCCGAGATGTTCGTCGATGTGGGCGTCATCAACACCGGCTTCGCCGGCAGCGGCGGCAGCAACCGGGGCAGCCTGGGCCTGGATGGGGTCGTCGATGTGAAGAACGGCCTCGAGCTGCATGTCATCACCGGCGACAGGCCCAACCAGAGGCTCGGCAGCGCGATCAGCATGGGCGGCAACCTGCACGGCGATGACTATGACGACATCGTCATGGCGGCCGCTGGCGACACCAACAGCTTCTTGCTGAACGGTGACAGCGACCTGCCCGATACCATGAGGGTCGGCAGCCTGGGGTTCCGCGGCCTCGAGCTGGCGCCGAACCACGCCGGTCCGTCCCTCAGCGCCTTCGTGGGCGACATGAACGGTGACGGCTTCGACGACCTGGCCATGGGCTCCCCCAACACCTCCGCACACGCGGGTGCGGTGCAGCTGATCAAGGGCTGCGCCAACTTCGCCTTGGCCGAGGGCGAGCTGGTGGCCAACAGCACCTTTACGATGGTGCTGCACGGCCCGCCCCACGCCAGCTGGCTGCTGATGGCGTCTGACTCGGCGCTCTCCAACGCCATGCAGACCGCGCGCGGCGACTACTGGCTCGGCACCAACACCATGGAGGTGATCTTCGGCAACTTCGACGCGGACGGCCAGAGCACCTTCCCCGTGTTCATCCCGGACGCGGGCCTCGAGAACCTGCCGGTGTACTGGCAGGCCATCATCGCGGACCAGGGCGAGGGCGAGGGGCTGACAGGCCTGATGGTCACCGAAGTGGTCTTCGCGCAGCAATGATCTGACGCTGACGGATCCTCCGCTTGGTTCCCACTCCAGGTGGCCGTCGTGACCTCCCCCGGGTCATGGCGGCCACCTGCTCTTGTGTTCAGGGAGCGCTGGGGTGGGCGGACGCCAAGCGGGCGGCGGGCGCCAGTGGGCGGCGGGCGCCAGTGGGCGGCGGGCGCCGTGGGCGGCGGGCGCCGTGGGCCTGACGCCCGGCCGCGCCGGACTCAGCTCGCGAGGGCGGCTGCCAAGCCCGCGGCCGCGCCCCTCACGAGTCCCAGCCGGCCATGGAACAGATGGCCGCAGCCGCTCACGGGGGTGATGCGCGGGGAGCGCGCGCAGCTGGCCAGCCAGGCCTGCACCTGATCGGCCGGCACCAGCTCGTCCTCCAATGCATAGACCACGGCGAGGGGCAGGCTGGAACGGGCCACGGCCGTGTAGTCGTAGTAGTTGACTGGCGGCGCCACCGCCAGCAGCCCCTCCACGCGCCGGTCCTCCAGCCCGGTGTCCAGACCTACCCACGAGCCGAACGAGAAGCCGGCCAGCAGCAGCGAGCCCCCCGCCAACTCGTGACAGGCGTCCATCGCAGCGCGCACGTCGTCCCGTTCGCCAACGCCCTCGTCGTGGCTGCCCTCGCTGCCACCGGCGCCGCGGAAGTCGAAGCGCAGCACGTGCAGCCCGGCCGCGGCGAAGGCCTTGGCCAGGGAGTGCACCACCTTGTTCTCCTTGGTGCCGCCGTGCAGCGGGTGCGGATGACAGACCACGGCGCCGCGGGGCCCGGCGCCGGGGTGCGGGCCGGTCGGCGCGTCATGCAGCGCCGCCAGCTGGCCAGCCGAGGTCTCGAGGGTCAGAGCGGGCATGGCCGCTCAGAGTGCCGCGAGTCGCGCGCGCTGTCCATGCGCTGTCCATGCGCTGTCCATGCGCAGACCGGACGCAGACCGGACGCAGCTGATCGCAGCGCTTCAGCTGGTGTTCCGGACGCAGGCCAGCGCCTGCCTCGCCGCCGGATGCGGTCCGCGCGGGCCTGTCGGATCGCGCTTGATATTTGTGAGCCGGAGGACCGATAGCTGGCGTGCCGGGCCGCCCGGCGAGCGCGCACCGCCGAGCCTCACGCTGCAGCGCGCCCTGGACGAGCCTCTCCCTCTCTCACCACACCTGCGGACCCCGCCATGCTGACACGTTCCATGCTCTGCACCACCCTGGCCCTGACGCTGCTCACGCCCACGCCTGCCGCCTCCGAGCGCGAGCTGGAGCTGTCCTGGCTGGGCAGCGCCGGCACGCGCAGCACCGGCGTCGCGGGCTCGGACGAGAGCGGCAAGACCGTCGCACGGGCGGGCGACATCAACGGTGACGGGGTGGGCGACTGGGTGGTGTCGTCGTGGGGAGACGACTTCTTCGACCCCTCGGGCAGGGTCTATCTGGTCTTTGGCTCGGCGCCGGGCCAGCCGGCGCCGGGCAGCCTGTCCAGCGCCGACGTCTTGCTGACCGGCGCTCAGACCGCCGACGCCGCAGGGCAGGCGCTGGCCGCGGCCGGCGACGTGAACGCGGACGGTTTCGATGACCTGCTCATCGGCGCGCCGCGCCACGATGTGTCCGGGCTGACGGACGCGGGGCGCGCCTACCTCGTGTACGGCGCGGCCTCGCTGCCCGCCAGCATCAACCTGGGCGCCATGGCGCCGGGGCAGGGCGTGGTGTTCAACGGCGAGGCCACGGGCAACCTGAGCGGCATCTCTGTCTGCGGCCCGGGCGACCTGAACGGCGACGGCATCGACGACATCGCCATCGGCGCCCTGGGCGCCGGCCCGCTGGGGCGCAACCTGGCTGGCCAGGTACAGATCGTCTTTGGGCGCGTCGATTTCGCTGCCAGCGAGACGCTCGGCGCGGTGCCTGGCTGCCTGCTGGCGGGCCAGGCCTCCGGCGATCGCCTGGGCACGGACGTGGCCCGCGCCGGCGATGTGGACGGCGACGGCCTGGACGATCTGCTGGCCGGCGCACCCTTCGCCGACCCCGGCAGCAAGACCAATGGCGGCAGGGCCTACCTCCTGCGCGGCTCCAGCAGCTTGCCCGCCTTGATCGACAGCGCGTCGTTCAGTGCCTTCGGCACCGTCATCAACCCGCAGTTCGGCGGCCACTACATCGGCGCGGCCCTCGCCGGCGGCGGCGACGTGAACGGCGACGGCCTCTCCGACCTGCTGTTCGGAGCCGATCAGGCCGACACGCCAGGCGGCAACGACGCGGGCCGCAGCTTCCTGGTGTACGGCTCGGCCTCCTTGCCCTCGGTGGTGACCCTGGGAAGCGGCGGCGTCACGCTAGACGGCGGCGCGGCCGGCGACTGCTCCGGCGGCTCGGTCTCGCTGGCAGGCGACCTGAACGGCGACGGCCTGGCCGACCTGCTGATCGGCGCCCAGAACGCGGACGGCGGCGGCAACAACTCAGGCTGCGCCTACATCGTCTACGGAGCCCCCGGCCTGCCCGCCAGCATCTCACTGGACGCCCTGTCGTGGCGCGGCGTGGTCATCAACGGCGAGGCCGCGGGCGACCGCATGGGCGCCTCGCTGGCGCACGTCGGCGACGTGGACGGCGACGGGCAGGACGACCTGCTGCTGGGCGCGCGCTTCGCGGATGGCGGGGGCAGCAACTCGGGGGCAGCCTACGTGGTCGAGGGCGCCTGCCACCTGCTGCTGGCCGAGGGCAGCATGGCCGAGGGCGACACCTTCAGCATGAAGTGCTTCGGCCCTCCCAGCGCGCCCTTCCTGCTGTGGCTGGCGGCGGACGCGTTCCCCGTGCCACTGGGCACCAACAAGGGCCCCTTCTGGCTGCTGGACCCGCTCGAGATCGGCGTGCTGTTCCTGGACGCCGACGGGGCGCTGAGCCTGCCCCTCACCATCCCCACGGGTCTGGGGCTCTCGGGCGTCACGGGCTACTGGCAGTTCATGGCGCAACCGCAGGGCAACCACTGCGACCTCTCGGGGCTGCTTGAGACCCCCGTCAGCTGAGGCCGCCCGCGCTGGTCACGTACGCCCCCCGTTGCGAGGGCGTGCGTGATCAGGGCCTGCGCGGCTGCAGCGGGCGACCGCAACGCCGCCCGCGGGATCGCGTCGAACAACCGATCGAGCGCGTTAGAACCGCCCGCTGGCCGAGCCGTCGCCGCCTGTTGGCCACGGATGACGGGCCAGGCGCGCCACCGCAGCCTCCAACTCCCCGACCCAGCAGGGCTTGGCCAGGAAGGCCGTCGCGCCCGCCGCCAGGGCCGCGGCGCGGGTGCGCTGATCGTCGTGACCCGAGAAGGCCAAGATGGGCACGTGCGCCGTACGCCGGTCCCCCGTCATGGCCTCAGCCAACTCAAAGCCCGTCATGCCACCCAGCTCCAGGTCCATCACCAGCAGGTTGGGCGGGGACTCGATCGCCGCCGCCAGTACGCCCTCGGCCTCGGTGAAGCTGCGCACCTGGGCCCCACGCCGTTGCAGCAAGCGCGCCACGCTGCTGCGCACCAACTCGTCGTCGTCCACCAACAGGATGGACACATCGGACAAGGGACCGCGGGGAGGACTGTGCGGGGTCGAGCGGGGTTGCAGACTGGCGGACACGATGACCTCTGCCTGGGGGGAACAGCCCTCCGACGATCCGGCCCCGCTGGACTAACCGGGGAGCAGATCGCTTGATCATCAGGCCGCTGAGCTGCGGGCGCGCGACGAAGCCGCGGCGCCGTCGTGGGTGCTGCGCGGGAAGAACCGGCCCGCGCAAACAGGGGCTCACACACCTGTCAGGCTGGGGTCAGCTGGGTGCCAGCCGGTGGTCAGCTGGCGGTCAGCCTTGCACGGCAGCGCCGCGCCAGGCCTGCATGCCGCCCTCCACGTTGTGCACATGCAGGTAGCCACGCTGGCCCAGCAGGTCAGCGGCGGCGGCGCTGCGGCCGCCGCTGGCGCAGATCAGGTAGAGCGGCGTGCCGTCGCGGGGTACCTCTGAGAGGCGCCGCTCCAACTCGTCGACGGGGATGTGCAGGGCGCCTTCGATATGCCCCCCGCCCCACTCGCCGGCGCTGCGCACATCGATCACGGCCACGGAGCTGCCCGACTCCAGCAACTGGGCCAGCTTGAGCGTGTTGGCGTTGGCGTAGAGCCGCTTCTCGCGCACCATCAACGGGTCGAGCGCGACGCCCTTGGCCAGCAGTTCGACGTGGCGCTGCAGGGTCTTCAGCTCCCCCGCCAGGTCGCCCTCCTCTGAGCGGGAGCTGAGCAGCTCGCGCCGGGTGGACGAGAGTTCCTCGCTCAGAACGCGCAGGCGACCACGGGCGGCCCAGGCCAGCACCACGGCCACCACGGCCACCACGGCGACGATCAGGGCAAAGCTGGGCATGGCGCGTCGGGGCTCCCGGGGCGAGTGGCGCGGAGTCTAGCGCGGCCCCGGCGGCGGCACCAACACCTGGGCAGTCGCTTGAGCGCCCGGGCCGTGACGGCGGCCGGGCTGCGGCATTACCCTGCGCCGGTGCCCACACCAGCGCCCAGAGCCGACCTGCCGCAGCTGGCCGTGGCCGTGCTGCGCTGGTACGACCGCGGCCACCGCGACCTGCCCTGGCGCCGCAACGCCGACCCCTGGGGCGTGCTGGTGAGCGAGATCATGCTGCAGCAGACGACGGTGGCCGCCGTGGTGCCGTACTACGAGCGCTTCTTGGCGCGCTGGCCCGGGGCCGGCGAACTGGCCGAGTGCGACGACGACGAGCTGCGCGCGGCCTGGGCCGGGCTGGGCTACTACCGCCGCGCCGGCCTGCTCAAGCGCGCCGCGCAGCACGTGACGCGACACGGCATGCCGGCCGATCGCGATGGCCTGCTGGAGCTGCCCGGCGTGGGCCCGTACACCGCCGCCGCCGTGGCCTCCATCGCCCTGGGGCAAGACGTGGCCGTGGTGGACGGCAACGTGGAGCGCGTGCTGTGTCGACTGCATGGGTTGGAGCTCGACCCGCGCAAGGCCGCCGGCAAGCGAGCGCTGCACGCGGCAGCCGAGGCGCTGCTGGCCCGCGAGCGCCCGGGCGACTTCAACCAGGCGCTGATGGAGCTAGGCGCCACCGTGTGCCGGCCGCGCTCGCCGCGCTGCGCCGAGTGCCCGCTGCGCGCGGGCTGCACGGCCCACGCCAGCGGCGAACCCGAGCGCTGGCCCCCGCCGGCGCCGCGCCCCGCGTGGCGCGACGTGACGCGCGTGGCCCTGCTGGCCAGCCGGCGCGGGCGCGTGCTGCTGGTGCGCCGCAAGCAAGCTCCCAACGAGGGCTTCCTGGAGCTGCCGGGACGGGCGCTGTCGGAGCAGGAGCGCGAGGCCTGCGGCCTGGACGGCGAGACCGCCGCTCCCGATCGACGCTCAGGCACGGTACCCAGCGCCAGCGCCTCGCGCAGCCTGGCCGAGCATCTGCTTCGGCATCTCGCCGAGGCCCACGGCCTGTGCGCCTCGGGCCTCTCGGCGCTCAGACCCCACCGGCACGTCATCACGCGGCACCGCATCCTGGTGCTACCGTTCGCGGCGGAGCAACTCAGCGGCCGCCCCCGCGGCGGCGCGTCCTTCGTGGACCTCACCCAGACGGTCACACCCACCACCACCGCCACGCGCCGCATGCTCGCGCGCGCCCTGCCCCCCACGGACCTCGACACGCCATGAGCCTCGTCGAAGAGATCAACGCCCTGCGCAACGACGCCGCCCTGTGCCGACACGGCACGCGCTGCCTGGTGCGCGCCGGCGGCGGCGACCTGCTGCCGTGGCTGGAGCGCATCGCCAGCCTGCCCGTGAGCGACCTGGCCCCCGGCGGCCTGCTCGCGCTGACGCTCATGGACGGCAAGGGCAAGCTGCGCGCCGACCCGCGCGTGCTGGCCCCCGGCGTCCCTGCTGAGGGCCTGCTGCTGGAGCTGCCGTCCAGTCACCGCGAGCAGATCTTGCGGCTGCTGCGCATGTACGTCATCACCGATGATGTGACGCTTGAGGATCTTGGCGACGGCGACGGCGAGGGCGACGGCAGCACCGACGACGCCAATGGCGGAGCAGCTTCGCGGACTGCGCCCCAACCCGGCGACATCGCGGGCGACACGAGCGCCGCGCGCGCCGCGCGCGAACCCTGGGCGCTGATCACCCTGGCGGGCCCCGCGGCCGGCGAGCGCCTGACCGCCTGCGACCTGCCGGCACCCGGCGCGGGACAGGTGGCCGCGGCCGGCGAGCTGCTGCTGGCGCCCAGCGAACTCTCCGGCACGGGCGGCTTCGACCTGATCGGTCCGCTGTCGAGGCTGGCGGAGGCTGAGCGCTCGCTGCTCGCGTCCGGCGTGAAGACGGCCTCGCCCGCGGCCCTACAGGTGGTGCGCGTGGGCGCCGGCGTGCCGTGGTTCGCCGAGGACATGGCGGGCGGCGTGATCCCGCTCGAGGCGCTGCTCGACCACAAAGTCTCCTCCACCAAGGGCTGCTACCCGGGCCAGGAGGTGATCGCGCGCATCGTCAACATGGGCCAGGTGGCGCGCAGGCTGGTGCGGCTCACGGGCACGGCAGGCACGGCAGGCGCGGCAGGCGACGTGAGCGCTGCGAGCAACTCGGGTGCTGACGACGGCGCGGGCAGCGCGGGCGCCCCCGGCGGCCACGTGCACGCCGCGCTGCACCCGGACGCCGAGCTGCAGGGCGAGGACGGCCGCGCGCTGGGCGTGCTGACCTCCGTGGCGCGGGACCCCACCAACGACACCACGCTGGGGCTGGGCTACGTCAAGCGCAGCCGCTGGAAGACGGGCGCCCAGGTCAAGGTGGGCGACGTGACGCTCGACGTGACGAGCCTGGTGGGCTGAGCCCTGCTGCGTTGCGCCCTGCAACGCTCGCAGCGGGTTGCCCCAGCGCGCGCCATGCTGCAACTCGCGGATCGAGCGCGGCGTCAGGCGCATGAACGCCCCGCCAAGCGACCCGCGCCACGAGAGCGCCGCTGCACGCGGAATGACTTGCGCGACGGAGGGCTGCTAGTCTCGCTCCACCCCCGCCGCGGTCAGCAGCGCCTGCAGCATGCCGTAGGTGAGCCCCCAGACCACGCGCTGCTCGTATTCCCAGGCGGGTAGGCGACGCACGACGTGGCCGTCCTGCCAGCGGTGTTCTGCGTCGAGGTCGCCCCGCAAGGCCGGCTCCAGCGGGAGCCAGAACAGCTCCTGCGCCTCGGGTCCGGGGGCCACGGGCAGGCCCGGCTCGATGGCGAACACAAAGGGCGTGATGTCCATCTCGAACGACAGGCGCCGACCCACGGCGGCCAGCGGGTCGAGTCGACACAACAGCATGGAGCGCTGCAGCTGCAGCCCGGCCTCCTCGTGGGTCTCGCGCAGGGCGGTGGCCAGCAGGTCGCTGTCGCCCGGGTCGCGGTTGCCGCCCGGGAACGAGACCTGCCCTGACCACGGGTCCGCCGCGTGCTCGATGCGCCGCATGAGCAGCACCTCAGCGCCCGCTTGGCCCGGACGCAGCACCGCCGCCACCGCCGCCCGACGTGCGGGCGGCGCGGTCGCGGGCGCGGACCCCGGCCTGTGCGCGGCCAAGCGACGCAGCAAATCGTCAGGCAGTGCGGGCATGAACCACGGGCTCCGAGGCGGTCACTGCTCATCGCGCCAGCACACAGCCGCGCCCGCAACTCGACAGGCCAGCGACCAGGACGCAATCCGTAGACGGCGACCCAACCAGCGGCTGCGGCTACGGCGTGGTGATCGACATGCCGTTGCTGGCGGCAAAGCCCTGGGCGGTCTGCATCCAGTACTGCACGTAGAGCGTCGAGCCGGGCGTGGCGCCGAGGGGCCAGGGAAACACGAAGGACAGGTTGCCGCGGGCGTTGAGCGGCAGGCCCTCCAGGATGATGTCGGGGTTCGGCACCAGCACGCCGCCCTTGAGCGGCGCGTTGAGCAGGCTGAAGCCCATCACCAGGAACGCGCTGCCGCCGGGGGGACCACCGGCCAGGGAGACCGCCACCGACTCGCCGGGGATGGCGGGGCCGCTGCCCGTCAGCCTGGGCGGCACGGGCAGGGCCGGCGAGGCCAGCGCACCCAGCTCGTCCAGGAAGGGCGCTGTGCCAGAGCCCACCAGCCAGCTCACGCCGGTCATGACGTGCGGCGCGGCCATGCCCGTGGCCAGCCAGGCGTCCAGCAGGTCGTCGCCCACGTCGGCCAGGTGGCTGATCGAGCCGTCGTTGGCCTGGTGCAGGAACTGGATGTACTCCCAGCTGGTGGGCTGATAGAGCAGCTCCAGAGTGGCGCTGGTGGCGCCCGCGGGGATGTCCAGCTCGTGCCAGGCCCAGTGGTTGTAGCTGCCGCCGGGGCCGGGGTCGCCGTACTGCGTGTCGGGCACGGGCACCGAGTTGCGCGCAAAGGCGTCGTCGTAGCGCATGCCGTAGGGCGGGATGCGCGTGTCGTTCAGCACCAGGTCGTTCAGCACGAAGTGAAACGTCTCGAGCTTGGAGCCCGCCGGCTGCCCCGCAAAGCCGCCCAGGGTCTCGGTCACCGCACCCGTGACGCGGTCGTAGGTCAGCGGCGTGGAGGCGCCCGTGGTGCCGTAGCCCAGCAGCTGATCGGCCCACTCCTGGCTCATGCCGTGGTGCGCCTCAAAGGCGATCAGGTTGGGGTCATCGAGGTCGAGGATCGACTCCACCAGCGTGGGCGCGCCGTCGATGTCCACCATCATGGAGCCGTACTCGCCGTCCTCACGGATGAGCGTGGGGCCGTTGAACCACTTGATGTTGAGCCACATGCGGCGCCCCTCGGGATAGCCGCTGATGAGCTTGTGGCCCGTGAGGTTGGTGACGCGCACAAAGCCGCCCGCCACGTCGATGGCCGCCGCCGACTCCAGGTTGTCGCGCGCGCGGTCGGCGCCGGCCGCCATGGCGTCGAGCGCCGGCAGGGACATGCCGCCGCCGATCACCAGCTTGCTCTGCCCGTCCAGCCAGGCGATGGCCTGGGGCGCCCAGTAGTTGCCACCGGTCAGGTCGTGACTGGGCAGATCGGCGCGCGTCGGCACCCCGCCCAGGGCGCAGCCCTTGCCGTTCACGGGCTTCATGTGGCAGCTCTGGCACGAGAAGTTGCGCTGCATGCCGTCCAGGTAGTTGGCCGTCGGGTTGGCCGCGATGGCCGCGTTGTAGGTGTCGGCCATGGCGCCCTGCTGCAGCTCGCCGGGCAGGCTCGGGTACGACGCCACCGGCAAGGTCTTGAAGGCCGAGCTCTGGTGCTCGCTGAAGGTGCGCTCCACCACGCCGTACGCGTAGGGGAAGTTGTTGAAGGCCGCCTTGCCGTCCACCGGTGTGCCGGGCGTGCCGCTGAACGCGCCGGGCAGCGGGGCCATGGCGCCGTGCCCGGGAGCCAGATCACCTACCACCGGGTTGCTCACGTCGTGGCAGCTGCCGCACAGCTCAGACTGGCGATGGAAGCTCGACTGGAAGAAGCCGTGCGGCGTGGCGGCGTCGTCGTACGGCCCCAGCTTGTTGAAGCCGTCGTTCCACATGGAGAGCTGACCGCTGCCGTTGTAGCCCACCGGCGTGGCGCTCTCGTCGTGCGCCAGGAAGGGCGCATTCTGCACGCCGAACCACTCGCTGGTGTCGGGGTTGGTCATGCGGTGACAGGCGTCGCACGAGACGCCGTCCTGGTCGATGGCCGGGTCCAGCGCCGAGCCGTCCGTGGGCGTGCTGCGCCCCGCCAGCCAGCCCGAGGGCGTGTGGCAGCGCAGGCACAGATCGCCCGAGCCGTCGAAGGACTGCTCCGCCACGGCCATGGCGCCCCAGAACAGCGGGTCGCGGGTGGCATGGGCCATCATCGAGCCCTGCCAGTTGGCGCCCGGCTCCACCGCCAGGTCGTAGTTGGCGTGGCAGGCCGCGCAGTTGTTGGCCTCAATCAGCGCAAACACCTCGTTGGGCTGGGTGCCCGGCATCTGCACGTCGGTCGGGACCACCGCGGCGCTGAAAGAGGCCACGGCGACGAGCGGGGACAGGACAGCCAGAGCGGCCAGGAGCCGGCGGGATGGAGTGCGGAGCATGGGGCTGGAGACCGGGGGAGGGGGCCGGAGGGACCAAAGGCCGAGAGAGCTGATGAGGGCCGAAGGGAGACAACACGTGCTGCGAGACAGGCTCGCCGGAGCCCGCAGGAGCGGGTTCGGGGCCGGCGGGACAAGGGAGAGTGTAGCCGAGGGTGGCGGATGTGGGGGCAGGAACCGGGGCAGGGGCGCGTCGCGCTGGCCCTCCCGCAGCGACTGGGGCGGCGCATGCTGGCGCGGATCCTGTTTCCGCATCACATCTGCGGAGCTGACACGGAGGCCAACCTGGAGTTCATATACTCCCGCAAGACATGCCGTCCGCAACACGCACGACTTGGATCTGGGGCCTCGCCCTGCTCGGCGTCCCCGCCCTCGCCACGCTGCTCAGCGTCGTTGCGGGACGCTCGCAACAGCTCCCCCTCGACGCTCCGTTCTCTCCGGCCGGATCCCTGTCTTACACCGTCGCGCTGCCCCCACTCGAGGCGCGTTGGGCGCAGGTCGCCGCCGACGGAGCGGGCAGCCCCCAGGCGTCGTCATTGGTGCTCCTCGAGGATGGCAGCCCGCTCGGCCCCGCCCACGCGCTGCACGCCTCCATCAGCGAGTCCGGGGGCGGCGCCTTCTCCCACTGGGGCGGCACGCTGTACTTCTCCACGTCGGACGCGACCGACCCCAACACCAACGGACGCCGATACACGCTCGAGTTCAGCGGAGAGCCCGAGGCCTGGGTCGGCCGGGCGACGACGGGCCTTGCGCTGCTCTCGGCGCTGGTGTGGTTGATCGCGCTCTTGTCGATCACTCGCGTGCGCGCCACGGCCGTCAGGGCCCTGGCCGTGACGGGCATGCTGCTGCTGCTGCTCAACCTGGCTGGTGCTCTGCTCGAGCCCGACCTGCCGGCGCGTTTTCCCAGTCGCGAGTTCGACACGACGATCAACTTTGACGCAGCCTGGGAGCGAATCGAAAGCTCGCGAGGCGCGTACAGGAGCGGCCAGATCGACGCTGCTCAGCACGTAGCCAACGTCATGTGGGCCGTGAACCGGCGCATGACGAACATCCACTCCCGGTACGTGCGCCGGGACGACGCGCTGCGGCCGCGCCTGCTCGACAACTGGGTGCTGTGGGCCTGCGACTGGGACGAGCGCCATCGTTCCTACGAGTGGCAGGCCCCCGCTCGCGCGCTGCAGCGAGGCCTGGGCATGTGCGGCGCCCAGTCCATCACCACCGCACGCCTGCTGGAACAGGACGGCTTCGAGGCTGGCCTCTGGGAGTCAGAGGCCCACGCCGTGGCCTGGGCCCGCCCCCCCGCCGGGCCGACGCAGGTGATCGACTCCGACTACGGCGTCGTGATCGAGGCTGAGCCGGCAGGACTGCGCGAGGCGTTGGAGCGCGTCAACGTGGCCTACCGGGAGCTGCTGGAGCCGTCCGTTGGCGACATCACAGCTGTCGTTGAGCGGCACTACGGCACGACCTATGCACGCGTCACCGCGATCGCGGACATCGGCAGCGTGCGCTATGACGCCAGCCGGTTCCTGGGCCTGGAGCCGCTCACGTTTGAAGACACGGCCTTCCTCCTGAAGTGGCTCATCCCCATCGCGTGGCTGCTGCCCTGGGCGCTCTCCCGCGCGCTTCGCAGAGCACGCGCTGCGGGCGGCCACCGAACGACGGATGTCATCGATGTCAGTCGAACGCCGGGTGATACGGGAAGCGCTGCTGGATGATGGCGTTGGCCTGGGCCCGGAAGTCGCTGTCGTCGTAGGCCTTCAACTCGCCCAGCATCCAGGCGATGAACTTGCCCGGCGGGTCCTCCCGGCGTGCGTCCCAGCGACGCAGCAGATCGAGCATCCAGGCCCGCGCCTCGGGCGTGCCCAGCTCCCGGCACATGCGCGGCATGCGGTCGGCCACGTGACGGTTGTGCACCAGCCGCGCCGCGCGCTCGAGGTCCTCAGGCAGCGGATCCCGCGCGAAGACATCGAGCAGCATGCGGCGCATGAAGCGGCGATCACGCAGGGTCGGAAAGTAGGGCCCCTCGTCGTCACCCTGACTCCAGGCGTTGAACAGCTCCACCGAGATGTCCTTCACGCGGCCCTGGTCCGCGGGTTGCAGGTGATACGGCAAGCCGAAGCAGAGCAGCGCGACCCAGCGTTCGTCGAGTGAGCCGGCGGCGGGTTCGGCGCCCCAGGCCTGCACCAGAGCGGCCTCGAGCGCAGGCAGGATCGGGAGGGCCAGCTCGCGCTCCAGGTCGGGCAGCAACGCGGCCAGCCACAGCCGCGCGTCGGGGTGCAGCGTCGGCACGCGCTTGGGCAGCTCGGCCACGGCTAGCTCGCTCCCGGACCACAGCCGCAACACCAGCAACAGGTCATCCGTGCGCGTCTCGGCGCCGCCGGCCAGCGCGTCCAAGGCCACGCTCAACCCACCAATCCGACGCCGGTAGATCTCCGCCAGCAGGAACTCGCTTGTGCGCACGTCGTAGTCGTTGAAGCGCTGCAACAGCGGCGCCACGTCGTCCGCGTCTGGATGCGAGGACGAGAAGGTCGTAACCGTCCTGTGATCCCCACCCCCGCGCCCCGATTCCCGCGCAGGCCGCTCCGCCCCGTCGCTTCCGACTTCAGCCCGGGCTGGGTTCCCCGCGATCGAGTGCGACCCCGGCCAGGGCGGCGAGCGCGGTCTGTCGGCGTGCGGCGACCTGCTCGGCGAAGTGCTGTTTCCAGCCGTGGGGCGTGAGCTTGGTCACGTCGGTGCAGTG
>QNBX01000039.1 GCA_003644265.1 Planctomycetota bacterium | reverse complement strand
GGGCTCGAGCGCTTGCCCGCCGCCATGGGCCGCGCCCTGGGCGAGCGCCTGATCACCGGCGCCCCGGCCGAGCAGGTCGCGGCCGACGGCGACGGCTGGCGCGTGCAGGCCGGCGGCCGCAGCTACCGCGCCCGGCGCTGCGTGCTGGCCCTGCCCGCCGCCCCCGCCGCCGCGGCCTTGGCGCAAGATCAGCCGGGACTCTCGCAACCACTGGCCGACATCTCCAGCGAGAGCGTCGTGTCCCTGGCCCACGCCTGGCGCCGGGAGGACCTCTCGCACCCCCTCGACGGTTTTGGATACCTGGTGCCATCCTGCCTCGGCGCTCATCACCTGGGGACGCTGTTCAGCTCCTCGCTCCAGCCGGAGCGGGCGCCCTCGGGCACGGTCATCATGCGCACCTTGCTGGGCGGCGCGCGCCGGCCCGAGCTGCTGCAGCGCGACGACGAGGCGCTGCTGCAGATCGTGGTGAGCGAGGTGGGCGCGCGGCTGGGAGCCCGGGACGGCGCGCGGCCGCTGTGGAGCCACGTCACGCGGCACGCGGCGGCGCTCCCGCGATACGACCTGGAACACCCGGCCCGGCAGGCTACGATCGACGCCGTGCTGTCGGAGCGACCCGGGCTGGACATCGTGGGCAATCATCGGCGGGGGATCAGCGTCAACGCCCTCGTCACGAGCTCGCGCGAGCTGGCACGGGAGCACGCCGCGGGCAGCGGGCCCTGATGTGCACGCGGGACACGGGCGACGGGACGCCGCAATCCAGGAGACTCCATGCGTGAGGCCGACGCTCAGCTCGTGCTGCTCTGCCGCGCCTTCGAGGAGGCCGACGGCGAGGGCCTGCTGCTGAGCGCCGCCCAGCGCGAGCGCGCCGGCGAGCAGGCGCGGGCCGAGCTGGGCGACGCCGCCGGGGACGAGCAGGCCGGGCCGTTCCTGCTGGCCCGTGCCCAGCGTCTGCTGCCCGCGCTCGAGGCCGAGGTGCCCCAGCTGCACGGTGTGCTCAGCGCCAGCCGCCTGGGCGCGGGCCTGGCGCCCTGGATCGTGGGGCTGGCCGTGCTGCTAGGCCTGGCCACCAACGCCCTGGGTCCCGACGGGCGCATCCACATCCTGTTCGCGCCGCTGCTGGGGTTGGTGGCCTGGAACCTGGCGGTGTACGTCGTGCTGACCGTGCTGGCGCTGCGGCGCCTGCTGCCCGGATGGGGCGCGCGTGGCGAGGAGCCTGGTGGAGGGCTGGGCGCAGGCGCTCCCGCCAGCCCAGGCGGGGGTTCGCCTGCCGCTGGCACGCCCGCCGGGGCACAGGCTTCGGCGACCGCGAGCGCGGCCAGCGCAGCGCGACAAGCCGGCGGCCTCGTGGCGCGCTGGGCCAGCTGGCTTGTGGAGCGCTCGCTCTCCCGCGCGCGCGTGCGGCAGGTGCGGCACCAGACGCTCATCGGCGCGGCGCTCACACGCTACGCCAACACCTGGCGTGAGCTGGCCGTGCCGCTCATCAGCGCGCGCCTGCACATGCTGCTGCACCTGGGCGCCCTGTCGCTGGTGGCCGCGACCGTGGCGGGCATGTACGTGCGCGGCCTGGGCCTGGAGTACCGCGCCAGCTGGGAGAGCACCTTCCTCAGCGTCGACAGCGTCGACCGCATCCTGGGGCTGGTGTTGGGCCCGGCGGCGCGGGTGCTGGGACAGGAGCTGCCGTCGGTGGCCGCCTTCCACTACCCGGAGACCGACGCGGCCGCGGGCTGGATCCACCTCTACGCCATGACCGGGCTGCTGTTCGTGGTGCTGCCGCGGAGCCTGGCCGCGCTACTGATGTCGCGTCGCGCGACGCGGCTCGCGGGCGAGGTGCCGCTGCCGCTGGGCGAGGGCTGGGCGCGGCGACTGCTCTCGCCCGTAAGCGGCGGCCGCGCGCGCGTGGACGTGCAGCCCTGCAGCGTGCGCACCGAACCGCGCCAGGCCGATCGCCTCTCGGCCCTGCTGCACGACGTGTTCGGCACGCGCGCAGAGGTCGTGCTGCACGACGCCGTGCCCTACGGAGACGAGCCGCCGCCGCTGCCGGAGAGCGACGCCACGCAGCGCTGCCTCGTGCTGCTGTTCGGGCTCTCGGCCACGCCGGAGGCCGAGGTCCACGGGCGCCTGGTGTCTCGCTGCGCCGCGGAGGTGGGGTCGGGCGCGGGAGCAGAAGCCGGCCCCGGCGAGGACGACACGGAGCAGCGCCTGCTGATCCTGGTGGACGGCAGCGGCTACGCGGACAGCGTGGGCCGCGACTCGCCGCGCATGGCGGAGCGCCGCCGGGCCTGGGATCGCGTGCTGCGCGAGGCCGGCTGCGGCGCCGCGCATATCGACCTGAGCGCCGACCCGGGCCCGGGCGTACTGGAGGCCCTCGGCGCGGGGCTGTTCCCGAGTGCGCTGGGGGCGTCCTGATGCAGCGCATCGCGCTCTCGCTCGTGTCGCACACCAACGTCGGCAAGACGACCCTGGCGCGCACGCTGCTGCGTCGCGATGTGGGCCAGGTGTTTGATCAGGCCCACGTGACCGAGGTGGCCGAGGCCTGGCCGCTGATCCAGACCGAGGGTGCCGAGCTGCTGCTGTGGGACACGCCCGGCTTCGGAGACACCGCGCGCCTGGTGCAGCGCGTGCAGAACGAAGGCAACGCGCTGGGCTGGTTCCTGCATCAGGTCTGGGACCGCGTCACCGACCGCGCCCTGTGGTGCAGCCAGGAGGCCCTGCGCAACGTGCGCGAGTCAGCCGACGTCGTGCTCTATCTGGTGAACGCTGCCGAGCACCCCGATGAGGCCGGCTACGTGGGCCTGGAGCTCGACCTGCTGGCCTGGCTCGAGCGCCCCGTGCTGGTGCTGCTCAACCAGACCGGCGCGGCCGACGAGGGCCGCGGGGCCGAGCGCTGCAGCGAGTGGGCCGCGCACCTCTCTCCGTGGCCCCACGTGCGCGGCGTCATGCACCTGGACGCCTTCGCGCGCTGCTGGGTGCAGGAGGCGCAGCTGCTCGAGCGCGTCTCCGAGCTGCTGCCCGTCGAGAAGCGCCCGGGCATGGCCGGTCTGATCCACGCCTGGAACGGCCGCAACATGCTGGTGCTGGAGAACGCCGTGGCGGCCCTGGCCAACCTGCTGACCGAGACCGCGTCCGACGTCGAGACCGTCACCGGCTCGCGCGCGGGCGGTGGACGCAAGCGCGCCCAGACCGCGCTGGTCGAGCGCCTCGAACGACGCTTGGCGGAGTGCCTGGACGAGCTGGTGCGCGGCCACGGCCTGACCGGCAAGGCCGCCGCCGGCGTACGCGAGCGCGTGGCCGACTTCACCGTCTCCGGCTTCCTGGCCCTCAACGAGAAGGAGGGCGCCTTCTGGGGCGGCGTGCTCTCCGGCGCCGCGGGTGGGGTCAGCGCCGATCTCATGGCCGGCGGGCTGACCTTCGGCGCGGGCCTGCTGATCGGGGCGCTGGCCGGGGCCCTGGGCGGCGCCGGCCTGGTGCGCGGGCTCGCGCTGGTCAAGGGCGAGGACGCGCCGCGCGTGCGCTGGGAGCGCGAGTTCTTCGACGGCCTGCTGCGCCGGGGCCTGCTGAGCTACCTCGCCGTGGCGCAGTTCGGTCGCGGTCGTGGCGACGTGGACGACGAGGTGCTCGCACAGGACGGCAGCCCGTGGACGGCCGCCGTGGACGCGGCGATCGCGCGCAACGAGCGCTCCGTCCGTTCGAGCTGGCGCGCCGCGCGCGAGGGACAGGACGAGGCCTGGCGGCGCATGGCCTCGCTGGTGGACACGCTGCTGCGCGAGGTGCTGGCCACGCGCTTTCCCGAGGCGGCGGGCCTGCTGCGGCTGGAGCCGGGCGGCGCGCGCTCCCGCGCCTTCGTCAGCAACCTCTCCCCATGAGCAGCGACATGAGCAGCGACATGAGCAGCGACGTGAAGATCGACTACGTGGAGCTACCCGCCGCGGACTTCGACGCGCAGCAGGCCTTCTACGCAGGCGCTTTCGGGTGGTCGTTCACGGACTACGGACCCGAGTACCGGGCCTTCTCCGACCAGCGCCTGAACGGCGGCTTCTACAAGTCGGAGCTGCGTTCCACGACGGACACCGGCGCCGCGCTGATCGTGCTGCGCGCCAGCGACCTGGAGGCCACGCAGTCCGCGGTGTCGGCCCACGGGGGCAGCATTGCCAAGCCGATCTTCGCGTTCCCCGGCGGCCGGCGCTTCCACTTCAAGGACCCACACGGCAACGAGTTGGCGGTCTGGTCGGACACGTGAGCCTCGGCCCACCGCGCGATCAGTTCATCGTGTACGTGCAGGACCAGCAGGCCGCCACGCAGTTCTTCGAGCAACTGCTGGGGCGGGAGCCGCGCCTGGATGTCCCCGGCATGACCGAGTTCGTGCTGCCCGGGGGCGCGGTCCTGGGGCTCATGCCCGAGGCGGGCATCCAGCGGCTGCTGGGCGAGGCGCTGCCCGACCCCGCCGCGGCCCACGGGACGCCGCGGGCCGAGCTCTACCTGTTGGTCAAGGACCCGCAGGCCTATCAGCAGCGCGCGCTGCAGGCCGGCGCCCGGGAGCTGAGCCCGCTCACGCCGCGCGACTGGGGGCACGAGGTGGCCTACGCCCTGGGTCCGGACGCGCTCGTGCTGGCGTTCGCGCGGGCGAGCGACGGGTGCGCTGACGGTTGACGGTGGTGATCGCAAGCCCCTCGCCCGCGCGGGGCGTCAGGGCATGACCACGGCGCGCAGGGTGTTGCTGACGGACCAACCGCTGGCGCTGCTGGGGTCGGCGACCACGGCAGCCAGGTAGAGCTCCACGCCGGGGGGCAGCTCACCCACGTCGTCGGGCACCTTCATGCTGAGCCCGAGGAACCCCTGCGCGTCGGTCGTGAATCCGCTCAGCGCGCCGCCCGACGGCGGGGCCGGGTCGAGGCCCAGCAGCGCGCCGCGGAACGGCAGCCGGGCCGGCTCCAGGCTGAGCAACATGAACACCTGCTGTGATGCCGGCGCGCCCTCGAGCAGCAGCGTGGCCGCGGCGCCTGGCCGGGTGGAGCCGTGGCCGCTGAGCGCGGGCGCGTCGCGCTGCTTCGACGCGAGGCTCTGGCTCCACTGCGCGCCGAAGCCCATGTACAGCTGGTTGGGCTCGTCGCTCGTGTTGCCCACCAGCAGCTCGAGCGCGCCCACGATGGGCCGGCCGTTGAGCGGGTCGGGGTAGTCGAACACGTCGGCCAGGGCGATGCAGCGCGTGTTGCCCAGGTCCTCCACGAGCTGACCCTCGTCGACGCGACGATAGGCGCGCTCGGGCCGGCTGAACGCGTGCGCGCCGCGACCCATGTAGAGCGCGTTGCGGGCCTTGCGGTTCACCACTACGATGTCCATGACGCCGTTGTTGTCGAGGTCGGCGAACTCCACGTCGTAGCTGTCCTCCTGGTTGGCGTCGAGGGCGCTGCCGTGTACGCGCTCGAAGCGCAGGGCCGTGCCCTCGGCGGGCGTCAGGTTGTGGTAAAGGGCATTGCTCTGGTCGCGGTTGGCCACGGCCACCTCCGGCAGGCCGTCGCCGTCGAGGTCGCCCACAGCCAGGCCGAAGCTGCGGCCGCCGTCGCCGCTGAGCACGTCGACCAGCGGCTCGAACGCGCCCTCGCTCCCGGCCTGTCGTCCGCCCATGTTCACGAGCACGTCGTTGTGCTGGTCGCTGCCGTTGGCCACCAGGATCTCGAGGTCGCCGTCGCCGTCGAGGTCGGCCAGGTCCACCTCGCGCGAGCTGTTGGAGCGCTCCAACGAGGCCACGCCCTCCAGCCGGGCAAAGCCGGACTGGCCCGGGCGCTCGCCGTGGGTCGCGCTCGGCGGCAGGCGCAGGAAGATGTCGTTGGGTTGGTTGCGGTTGCTGACCACCAGGTCGAGCAGGCCGTCTCCGTTGAGGTCGCCGAACTCGGCGTCGTAGGCCTGCCGGCCGTCGCCCAGCCCGTCGATCTCCCACAGCTCGAAGGCCGGCGCGGGGCCGACCTGCGGCGGGTGGCCCTGGGCGTCGTCCGGCTCGTTTTCGCTCCCGCCGCCCGACGCATCCGTGCGCGTGCCCGTGCCCGTCGCGAGCGTCGCGTTGCGCAGCACGACGTTGGGCAGGTTGTTGCCCACCACCAGGAAGCCGTCGAGGTCGCCGTCGCCGTCGAGGTCGGCGAAGTCCACGCCCTTGCTCTTGCGCGGCCTGATGAGCGGGTCGTCGGGCCGATCGAGCCCGTCAAACGTGCCGTCTCCCTGATTGACGTGCAGCTCGTTGGGTTGATCGTAGTTGAGCGCGAAGAGGTCAGCGAGGCCGTCAGCGTTCAGGTCGACACACTCCACCTTGCGCGTGTCGCCGGGCTGCCGCGTGAGGGCCGAGCTGCTCAAGCTGGCCAGCACGACGTTGACATCGCTCGCGCCGCGAGCGCGCTCGCTGGCTTGGCGCTCATGCGCCTCATGCGCGGCGGCGTCGCTCAGGGGCTGCAACCGGAAGCGCGAGACCAACGTGCCCAGCTCGGGCGGCGCGAGCGAGCGCTCGCCGTGCTGTGCTCCCGTGCCGGAGGGCTGCGAACCCGGGACCGCGCCCGGGTCGGCGTCAGCCGGGGGCGAGGGGGCGCCACAGGCCGCGGTCAGCAGCACGAGTCCAAGGGCGAGCGCACCCCGCATGCCGGTCTTCTCCATGGTCGAGCCCATCAGGCCCTCGTCGGTCGTCGAGGGCCTGATGGTACTCGGCCGTCGTTCGCGTCCCAGGCGGCTTGCTCGCTGCCCGCGCGGTTCAGCTCACGGGGATCGCGATGGTCTGGGTCGTGGTGTTGTTGTCCCCATCCGTGACGCTGACGCGCCAGGTTCCGGGGGCGAGGTTGGGCGTGCTGCCGAGCGGCGGCCAGAAGACGCCGAAGGCGCAGTTGTCGGTATCGACCGGGAAGTCGTCCTGCTGCGGCATGCCCACCGAGTTGCCGTTGCTGTCCACCTGCTGGAACGAGATGTTCACGCTGGAGCCGGCCGACTGCCCCATGACGGTGATGCGCCCGTTGGACGTGTTGCCGTCCTGGGTGCTGTTGTGGGCGCGCAGGCGGATGATCTCGAGCCGCTTGTTGAGGGCTCGATCGGCCTGATTGACCCCGAGCGGGCTCTGTCCGCCGTCGCCCGGGTCGGAGACGTCGTTGCCGATGTCATTGCCGACCAGGGGCTGGCCTTGTTTGGCTGCGGCCTTCTTCACGCTGGACGTGAACTTCTTGGACTGCGCGTTCATGAGCGTGATGGAGCCGGCCAGGATGGCAAACAGCCCGAGCCGCGCCCTGTCCCACGACCCGCAGCCCCCCGGCTGCATGCCGAGCGGCGCGGTGAAGGCCAGGAAGGGCAGAAAGCCGTAGTAGTACAGCGCGTTGTAGCCGCAGTTCGACATCTGCGGCAGGTAGCCCCAGTACAGGCCGTAGACCGTGTTGATGAAGCCCATGTACGCCAGCGACATGAAGATCATGGCGCGCTGCTGCTGGTTGAGCGTGGGCGACCCGGGCGGAGGCGGCCCCTCAGTGGGCGACGGCAGCGTGCCCGCCTTCATGTCCTTCAGGATCTGAAGGTACTCGGCCTTGAGGTCCTTCTCCGCGGCCTTGATGGCCTTCTTGTACTCGCCCATGAGCCGGTTGACGCCGGGGATACTGGTGCCCTTGTCCCCGTTGGTGAAGGCCTTCTCGACGTGCTTGCGATCCATCACCACGAAGACCTGGATCTCGACCTCGACGGTCTGCGCGCACTTGCCGCCCGCGCCGTCCAGCGTGATGGTCACGGTGGTCGAGCTGCCAAAGGTGCCGGGCTGCGCCGAGACCTTGAACGAGCGTGACGAGTTGGCCTTGGTGCCCGGGTCGGACACGCTGGCGATGTTCTCGTCGTCTGAGCTCGCGGACCAGGTGGGCTTGCAGCCGTTGAGCTTGATCTTGACGCTGGCGCTCTTGCCCTCGTCGATGACCAGGACGCGGTTGGCGGGGCTGACGGTCACGCCGTTCTGCGCATGCAAGACCGGGCTGGCCAGGGCGAGCGCGGCCGCGAGGGACAACAGGGTGCGGGCGATCATGGGGTTTCCTCCTCCAGTTGGCGGGGCGTCGCGGTGGAGACACACCGCCGCCCTGGGTCGTCATGCAGCATAACCGTCCGTTGCAACGGCACCTCAGGCCTGCTTCAGCATCTGCTCCAGCCGGTCCAGGCCCAGCACGAGGTTGTCCATGGGCGGCCCGAATGAGAAGCGCATCCAGGATGTGTAGGGCGAGGTCCCGGGGCGTCGCCCGCCGGGGTTCACGTCGAAGAAGGGGCCCGGAACGGTCATGACCTTGAGCTCGAGCGCACGGCGGAAAAAGGCCATGGAGTCGTTCAGCGGCTCGGGCAGGCCGTCGAGGCAACCCCAGACGTAGAAGGTCGACTCGGGCTCGCACGCGAAGCGCACGCCCAGGGCGGTCAGGCGCTGCACCATGACGTCGCGCTTCTTGGCGAACTCGGCGCGCACCGCGGAGGTCTCCTGCTGCGCGACGTCGGGTTGCAGCGCCGCCATGGCCGCCCGTTGCGCCACGCGGCTCGGTCCGCCGTCGAGCGCGCTGCCCACGCGGTTGATGGTCTCGATCATGTCGGGCGGGCCGGCGATCCAGCCCACGCGCCAGCCGGGGTAGCGGTGGTTCTTGGTGAGCCCGTCGAAGAGCAGCACCGGGTCGCGGTCCACGTCCTCGACGTACGCGGCGGCGCTCACCGGGCCGTCCGCCGGCCCCCAGGAGCCGTCCGCGCCCTTGGTGTAGATGAAGTGGCTGTAGAACTCGTCGAGCAGCAGCAGCATGTCGCGCTCTCGGCCCAGCGCTACGAGCTGCTTCAGCTCGTCCCCGGCGATGGTCCCGCCGGTGGGGTTGCAGGGGTTGCTCAACATGAGCGCGCCCAGCCCGTGCTCGTCGATGGCGCGGCGGATGCGCTCGGGAGGCAGGCGGAAGCCGTCCTCCTCGTGGGCGCGCAGGCAGACCGGCGAGAGGCGCGCCAGATGCAGCTCCAGCATGTCCTGGTACGCGGTGTAGTCGGGGATCTGGTAGCCGATGGTGGTGGGCGCCAGGGCCGCCAGCGCGCGCGACAGGGCCAGGCGTCCGCCCATGGCGACGGAGATGTTGTCGGGGCCGTACTGGCTCGACATGCCCTGGCGGTGCTGGCGGTTGATGTCGGCAGCCACGGCCTCGCGCAGCTCGACTGTGCCGCCGATGGGTCCGTAGGCCTGGTCGCCCGGGTCGAGCTCGACGCGCGTGATGCGCGGCGGCGCACCGGCCATCTGGCCCACTTCGGGCTGGCCTTGGCCGAGGTTGCACCAGTCAGGGTGACCGTTCTCGAAGCCGAGCTTGCTGGCCTCGTGGACGACCCAGATCACGCCCATGTAGGGCACATCGCGCAGAGCAGAGGACACGGGCAGGGGTGTTCCGTCGGGGGGGAGTCGCTATCGCCGGAATCCTAAGCCTCTGCGGCGTCGCCGGGGAGAGGCCAGCGCGTGATTTTCGCCGCGCCTGGCGCTGCGCCCTGCCGCCGCTGCGCTCCCGGCGGCGTCAGGCCGCGCGGTCGCCTGCTGCGCCAGCAGGTCGGGGCCAACGGGAGCGTCTTTCCGTGGCTGCTGCTCGCGCCGCAGGACGACGACCCGGCGCAGGCACACGTCCTGCGAGTCGAGCTGCACGGCGGCATGGGCGCGCTGCCTGGCCCGAGGACTGGAGCTCGAGGTGCCCTGAGCGCTGCTCTGACCGGCCCAGGCTCACGCGCGGCTTGCAAACGACTTATGCACCGGTTGTGGATAACCAGGGACCGGCCGGAAAGAGCTGATCGGGGCCGGACTGCACCCAAGTCGGCCAGGACTGTCCCCCGTCGTCTCGCCCGGCGCGCCGCGGGCTGGTTCGACCGGCTGGGATGGGTCACGCTGGCCCCGGCCCCGCTGCTGTCCAAGCCCGGCGGCTGCGCGACAGGTCGTGCCGCTGGGGCCGGCCGGCGCCGTGCCCAAGCCTCTCCCCACGAGCTCCAAGCCATGATCGTTGCCCATGTGTCGTGCGTCACTCGAGCCGTGTTGCTGCTGGCGTGGGCGGGGCCCTGGCTGCCCGTGGCCCTGGCGGCGCCCGTGCCCGTGCCGGCGCAGGAGCAGCCGCCGGCCATCGTCAACGGGGATTTTGAGCTTGAGCCCGGTGGCGCGGATCCGGTGCCCGGCTGGAGCGTGCAGGTCGAGCAGGCTGACGGCGCCCTGCCCCCGTCGGAGGTGCGCGTCAGCAGCAAGGATCGACGCACCGGACGGCGATGTCTGCAACTGAGGGGCGACTTCGGCACCGCCGCATGGCAGTCGGTCAAGCAGGAGCTGAGCGTGCGCCCGGGTGGTACGTATCGGCTGAGCGCTTGGACCAAGACCCTGGGCGTGGTGCGCGAGGGCATGCAGCTCGAGGGTTGCTCGCTCACGCTGACGCTGTTCGACGCGGAGGACGCCGTCATCACGCGCCGTGTGATCCTGCCCAAGCGACCGCGCGAACGCTGGACCCAGTACCACAGCGAGGTGCTGGCGCCGACGTCCACGCGCCGGGTCCTGCTCAGCGTGTCGTTGTCCATGAGCGGAGAGCTGTGGGTGGACGACGTGGCCCTGAGCATCGATGGCGGCTGGGAGCTACCCGCACCCGAGCTCCTGTTCACGGAGCGCTTCGAAGGCGGCGCCATGTCGCCCGAGTGGGAGCCTCTGTTCGTGGGTGAGGGGCGTCCGTCGCAGGCGCGCCCGGAGCGCCTGGCCGACGGTCGTTACGCCGTGGTCTTCGTGGCTGATGAGGACACCGAGCGCTTCGTGGCCATGAGTCGTGAGCTGGCCGTCGCACCCCAGGACACGCTGTACCTGTCGGCGCGCACACGGGCCGAGGTGCCGGGCGACGGCCAGGTGGAGCTGCAGCTGAGCCTGCGCTTCCTGGATTCGGCCGGCGAGCCTGTGGGCCCGCGGCGCGTCGACTCCCAGCCGCCGGGGCCGGGGTGGAACGACACGGGCTTGATCGCGGTGGCGCCGGAGGGAGCGGCCACGGCGCGCGTCTCCATCGGCCTGTACGGGGCCGGCCAGGCCTGGGTCACCGACATGCACCTGCTGGCGGAGCGTGGCAGCGCGCCGCCCTACGCGGGCTGGCTGGAGCGCGTGGGCAGCTACGTCATCGTGCACCTGCCGCCCGAGCATCGGGAGGCTCGGCACCTGATGACGTTGGTGCGCGAACTGGATCGCGCGGCCATCGCCGCCCGTCGCGCAGCCGAGGCTGAGGCCGGGGACGCGGCTGATTCCTCCGGGAAGCCCACGCCCCCGCTGCACGTCTGGTTCTACCTGGATGATGTCTCTTGCGAGGCGCTGTCCGGCCTGCAGGCCCCGTCGCTGAACGTGCACGACCGCGTGGCTCACGTGCTCGACGCGCGGCAGGCCAGCCAGTTGGTGACGCAGCTCTACGGTGGTTGAGGTCATCCGCAGAAGCTGCGCGCCACGCGGACGCCTGTGCGCTACCGTGCGGCGCCTGCTGCGCTCCGGAGCTCGCTCATGACTCAGCGCATCCTCGTCTCCTGGAGCACCGGCAAGGACAGCTCGTGGATGTTGCACCAGCTCCAGCAGCGGCGCGATGTCGAGCTGGTGGGACTGCTGACGACCTTCAACGAGGAGGCCGACCGCGTGGCCATGCACGCCGTGCGGCGCGAGCTGACCGAGGCCCAGGCGGACGCCGCGGGTCTGCCGCTGTGGCCCGTCATGTTGCCCTCGCCGTGCAGTCACGAGCTCTACGCCGCGGCCATGTCCGAGGTCATGGCGCGCGCACGCAGCGAGGGCGTGACGCACGTGGCTTTCGGTGACCTGTACCTGACCGACATCCGCGCCTACCGCGAGCGCCAGATGCAGGACACGGGACTGGCGCCGGTGTTTCCACTCTGGGGCGGGCCTGAGCCCGGTGGGTCTGCTCGCGTGGCGCCCCGAGGACCGGCTGCGCTCACGCCCGCCCTGGCTCGCTGCATGCTCGACGCGGGGCTGCGCGCGGTGCTCACGGCCGTCGATCCCGTCCAGCTCGACCCGTCCTTCGTGGGGCGCCCGTTCGACGCGGCGTTGCTGGCCGACCTGCCCCCGTCGGTGGATCCCTGCGGCGAGAACGGGGAGTTCCACACCTTCTGTTGGGATGGCCCCATGTTCCGCCAGCCCATCCCCGTGCAGGTGGGGGAGCGCGTCGAGCGCGGCGGCTTCTGGTTCGCCGATCTCGTGCCGGCAACGACCACGCTGGCGCGCTGATCCGGGTCGTCGGCACCGTCTGGGGGCGGCCGGTCATTCCTGCTGCCCCACAGGGCGGGTCGCGCCCGCTGACGCCCGCCGGTCCGGCACGTAGACTGCGTCTCCACCGCCCGGGAGCTTCGTGATGGCCGAGCCGAAGACCAAGCCGAACAACGCCAGCGTGAAGGCGTACCCGGACGGCATCCCCGACGACACGCAGCGCCGGGACGCGCGTCGCGGCGTCGCCCAGGCCGTGCTGGCGCCGTGTGTGCTGCTGCTGGCGTTGTGCGCGAGCGCCGCGGCCCAGGGTGTGCGCGCAGGCGGCTCGCCCATGGCGCCCGGCGCCCGCGAGGCCATGTGGCCCGCTCCCAGCGCAGAGGACTGGGCCCGACCGTGCCTCGTCAGCTGGCAGCGCAACTGGCAGGACGCGCTGGAGTTGGCCGAGTCGACCGGGCGCGCGATCCTGGTCTGCGTCAACATGGACGGCGAGATCGCGTCGGAGCACTACGCCGGCATCCGCTACCGCCAGCCCGAGATCGCGACGCTCTACGAGCCGTACGTCTGCGTCATCGCGTCGGTCTACCGCCACACGCCCCAGGATCACGATGCGCAGGGCCGGCGCGTCCCGTGCCCACGCTTCGGCACCGTGACCTGCGGCGAGCACATCGCCATCGAGCCGGTCCTGTTCGAGCAGTACTTCGAGGACACGCGCGTGGCGCCGCGGCACATCATGGTCGAGCTCGACGCCAGCGAGAGCTACGACGTGTACTACGCGTTCGATACGCAGTCGGTCTTCGACACCATCGAGCAGGGCGTGGCGGGGCGTGAGTATCCGCCGGCGCCGCAACACGCTGAGGGTTCGGTGCTCGACCTGGTGATCAGCCCGGACGTGCGCGACCGGCAGGCCGTCGAGCAGGCCTACGCGAGCGGCGGACGCGAGCAGCGCCTGCAGATCCTGGCGGCCGCGGCGCGCCGTCCCGACCGCGCCTCCGTCGACCTGCTGCGGCTGGCGCTGGCGGGCTTCGATCTCGAGCTGGCGCGCCTGGCGCGCGGCACCCTGGCGGGGGCCACCGAGGAGGGCGCCATCAACCTGATCCTCGAGACCCTGCGCACACCGCTGACCGAGACCGAGCGCGAGGGGCTTGTGGCGGCGCTGGATCGCATCGGCGAGCGCTCGCCCCGCGCGCGCATCCTGGCGGCGGTGCAGCACGGGCTGCAGGGCGGGGCGGGCACGCTCGACGTGCAGGACTGGGCCGCGGCGCTGGGTGAGCAGGCTCCGCCTCCGCTCTACGAGAGCGCACTGCAGGCGCGCCTCGAGAGTCAGGCAGATGTGCTGGAGGGGCGAGACGCCGGGCAGCACCTGGCCCTGGCCGAGGCTTTCCTCGCCTCCGCCTACGAGTTCGTGGGCGACGACGACGAGCACAGCCGCTACCTGCTCATGGACGCGCGCGACACGGCGCTCTCGGCCGAGCGCTTGGGGGCCTCGGGTTGGCGCGTGCACGCCGCGTTGGCCGTGGCCCGCTACTACCTGGGCGAGCAGGACCTCGCGCGCGAACGCGCGCTGCGAGCGGTGCAGGCCGGCATGCCCAGCGACGTCCAGAGCTGGAGCACCATGGCTGTGCTGGCCATCTTCGCGCAGCAGCGGCAGGAGGCCATCAGCGCCGCGGTCAACGCCAAGCAGGAGTGGCCGGCCGAGTGGCTGGCCGACGTGCACAGCGCCTGCCTGCTGCTGGCGCGTCACCCACACGGCACCGAAGAGCAGGTCGTGGCGCACTACGATTTCCTGGAGTGGCTGGGCGCTCGCGCCGAGGCCGAGGACGCGCTCGAGGCGGGGCTGGCTCGTTTCCCGGGCAGCTGGGCCCTGCACGCGCGCTTGCGCTGGAAGGTCATGCGTGACCGCGGCGCCGAGGCCTTGGAGCGGGTGTACGCCGAGCGCATGGCGCGGCCCGGCGCGCCGCCGGAGCTGGGTTGGTTCGCCGGCTTCGCGTCCCTGGTGACGGCGGAATTCCATCGCCGCTGGGGAGACGACGCCGCCGCGCTCAAGGCCTACGACCGGGCCATCGACGTGTACGAGCAGGACGCCGCGCGGCTCGCCGAGGGCGGCGCCGAGCGCAGCCTCGCCCACGAACACGACATCGCGTTGGCGCTGGCGGGCAAGGCGCGCGTGGCCTACGAGGCGGGCGACGACGGCGCGGCCGTGGAGCTGCTGCTGGCGTCATTCGCGCGCATGCCGGACGCCGCCGCCAGCCAGGACGGCCTCAACATCAGCCCGGCCGACACGGCGCGCCTGTTGCGCCGTCGGCTGCAGGACCAGGGTCCGGCCGAGTTGCTGACGCGGCTGGAGCAGGCCCTGGCGGCGCTCGACCCTGAGCTGCTGGAGCTGCCCGCTTACGAGCGCGGCGATCCCGCCGCCAACACCGGCGATGGCCGGGCGCCCTGGCGTGGCCGCCGCTCGCGAGGGCCGTGACACAGAAGCCCCCACGCACGCGCGCGTCGCGGAGTGCCCCTTTCCGTGGCATCATGGGCGCGCCGCAGGGCGACGCCCTTGGGGAGCCACGCAGCATGACAGCCCGACCTGCCGTACTCATCGGACCCGCCCTGCTCGCCACGGCGCTGCTGCTGCCTGCCTGCGGCGAGTCGACGTCCGCCCCCGCGGAGCCGCCGTTGTACACGCACTTCGAGGTCGAGGTCGGCGGCGTGGACGGAGGCGGCAGCCGGGCCACGCTCGACGGCGTGGTGTTCGAGGTGAGCTTCGACGTCGCCATCAGCATGCCCGGCAACGCCGACTCACACGTGCAGATCAACGGCAGCTCGCACCTGTCCTTCGTGCCGGACGCGCGGCAGCCGCTGCTGGACGGCCGCGCGCTGAGCGTGGCCGGCGGTCGGCTGATGATCGGAGACACGGACCACGGAGCCATCGCCCCCGGGGACGTGGTCGTGGTCTCGTCCGACGGCGTGCAGATCGAGCGCGTGGCGCCATGAGCTCTGATCTGCTCGACGCTTGGCGCCGCAACCACGCCACCAACGCCATGCTGCTGGAGGCCATCCCGGACGCGGCGTTGGAGGATCGATACAGCCCGCGCACGCGCACGGTGGCGTCGCAGTTCGCGCACATGCACAGCGTGCGCGTGTCCCACCTGAAGCGGCGCGGCAAGCGCCACCTGGGCAAGCTGGCCAGCTTTGCGCGCGGGGCCGAGCCGGACCGTGACGAGCTGCTGGACGCGCTGGTGGCCTCCACCGAGGCCGTCGGTCGCATGTTGGACGACTGCGAGCGGGACGAGGGCGTGCCTAGCTGGAGAGGGCCGCCAGCCAGCTACCTGGGTTACTTCTGCGCGCACGAGGCGCATCATCGCGGGCTGGCGATCGTGTCATGCCGGCTGTCGGGCACCAAGCTCGACCGCGACGTGCTCATGGGCCTCTGGGCCTGGAGTCGCCACTTCGAGTGGCAGGACGAGGGCTGAGACAGGCGCGAGCGGTCCGTCCGCCGGGCTGCGGCGGGCTGCCGTGGTCCGTCCATCGACCCGCGCCCAGAGTGCATGATGCCGCTCGGATGCGCTGCGCTGGCGGCCGCGCGGCTCCGGGGGCAACTGGCCGGCGCAGATTCCCACTCACGACGCATTCCCCAAGGAGACAGACCGTGCCACCCGATCCCTACTACCTGGGCTGGGGCACGCTCGCGCTGATCAACGCCGGGCTGGCCCAGAGCAAGAACCGCAGCGGCCTCAACTGGTTCCTGCTGACGATCTTCGGTCCCATGGCCACCCTCTGCCTGGTGGCCTTCTGCGATCCCCTGGAACCGGACGAGCTGTGAGCCACGGCGGCTCGCGCCCATGCGACCACGCCCGCCAGAGCGGAGGCCGACACCGCGGCCGACACTGCGGCCGGACCAGCAGCTCACCGAGCGCTGAGCGTTGACCATGGAACGGAACGAGGGCGCCATGACAGGACAAGGATCCACCGGCAACGTGCTGGCTGCCATCTGCAGCTTCTTCATCCCGGGCCTGGGGCAGCTTGTGCAGGGCCGCCTCTTCACGGCCGCCGTGCATTTCGTCCTGGCCGCCTTGCTCTGGTGGATTCTGCTGGGCTGGATCGTGCACATCTGGTCGATCGTCGACGCCGCCCGCTTCCGGCAGCGGGACGCACGGTGAGCGCTTGGCCCGAGGGTACGGCCGGCCTCGACATCTATCTGCTGGACCAGCTCCTGCGCGGACGGGTGGGGGGCCACGCGCGAGTGCTGGACGCCGGCTGCGGCAAGGGCCGCAACCTGACCTGGTTCCTGGCGCGCGGTCACGACTGCCACGCCATCGACCGCGACGCCGAGCGGGCCCAGGCCACGCGCGAGCTGTTCGCGCGGTACGCGGCGCCTGAGGTGGCCCGCGGTGTCCAGGAGCGCGTGCGCTGCGAGGCCATCGAGGACCTCAGCGCGCCGGAAGCCGCCTTCGATCTGGTGATCTGCAACGCCGTGCTGCACTTTGCGCGGGACGAGGCGCACCTGCGCGCCATGCTGGCCGCCTGCTGGGCGCGCGTGGCCCCCGGCGGCGTGTTCTTTGCCCGGCTGGCATCGACCATCGGCCTGCCCATGGCGCGCTGCCAGTCGCTGGGCGGTCGCCGCTATGTCCAGCCCGACGGAGACACGCGCCTGCTGGTGGACCAGCAGCTGCTGCTCGAGCTGACGGCCGACCTGGGCGCCGAGCTGCTCGACCCGCTCAAGACCACGGTGGTGCAGGATCGCCGTTGTATGACCACCTGGGTGCTGGGCCGGCCCGCCCAGGCGTAAGCGCCTGTGGGGTGCCCGCCCAGGCGCAAGCGGCCCCGTGGGGTGCCCGGACAAGCCCGCGCCCTGCCCGCCAGCCGATGGCGCAAACCCCGTCACAGCCGGTCCATGCCGGTGTTCTTGCGTTTGTACCAGAGTCTGATACTTTAGGCGCATGTTGACCGTGCGGCTCGACTCCCCGGTGCCCCTGGCCGACCAGCTCGTGGCCGGGCTGCGCGGCGCCATCGCCCGCGGGGAGGTCTCGCCGGGGGGCAGGTTGCCCACTGTGCGCCAGCTCGCCGCCGACCTGGGCGTGCACATGAACACGGTGGCCCGGGCCTATCGCGCCCTGGAGAGCCAGGGGCTGGTGAGCACGGTGCGAGGCCGCGGCACGCAGGTGACGTCGGCGACCGAGCGCAGCGGGCGAGCCGCCCAGCCGGCGCAGTTGGCGGCCCAGCTGGCGGGCTCTCTGGCCGACGCCCGCTTGGCCGGTCTGAGCCGCCAAGAGACCGAGACACTGGTAGACGAGGCGCTCGACGCGCTCTGGCCGCAACCGACCACCGGTCAGGCCGACAGCCCGCACGACGGCCCGGCCCCTGGGCCACCCACGGATGGGGCTCCCCCGCAGGAGGCAGGATGACGATGCTCTGGTTCGATCGCTTGTACCCCGCGTTCATGTTGGCGTTTCCCGCGCTGTTCACGCTCTTCGTGGGGCCGCGTGAGGGGGGCGACGAGGCCCTTGCCCGGCGGCTTCGGCGGGGCCTTCTGCTGGCCACCGTGGCGGCGCTGGTGGTGCACGTCGGCGTGCAGATGGTCTACGAGCGCCGGGGCCTGCCCAACGCCGCGCTGCACCAGGTCTGGGTCGTCGTCTTCCCCATGCTGGGCTTCATGTTGCTGTGGTTCGGCTTGGCGGGGCGCGTGCTGGCGGCGCGGAATCCGGGCTGGCGCAACGTCCACGAGGCGGCGGGCCCCACCCGCAGCGCGTCTCTCACGCCGCGCCATGCGCCCCACGCGGAGCCCTCGCCGCTGCTAGTGCTGGGCTGGGCGCTCTATGCCGGCTGCGTGGCCCTCACCGGCTGGGCCGTCTACACCTCCGCCAATCCCCTGCCGCTGCTGGGTCTCATGTTCTGGCCCGGGTTCGTCTGGGGTGCCCGCGCCTCGCGCCTGGAGTCGGAGCCCCTCGATCGCGCCGGCTCAGCCGCGCTGGCCGCCGAGTACGCCGCCTTCCGGCGCTTCAAGGCCGCGGGCTTCGTGCTGTGCGGCATGGCGGGCAGCGTCGTCTTTGCGGGAACAGCCGTACTGATGGTGGTGCGGCCCCAATGGGCCGGCCTTGCGGGCGGCTTCGGCGGCGCCGCCGTGGGCCTGTTGGGAGGCATCTTCGGCACCCTGGCCAGCGTCCGCCGGGCCAGAATCAACGCGCACCTGCAGCAGCTGGAGCGCGATACGGGCGGGTCCTGAGGCGCGACGGGCCCGGGCTGGTAGAATCGCCGGACGCGCTGAGGAGGGCGCAGGACGAGCTCCCGCCGCGCAGGCGGCAAGGAGCCCCGTCGCAGGGCCCTCTCACCCGGGCACGTTGCCCGCGCGGGGCCGGCTTGGCGGCGTGCCCCACCCCACGAGTCCCAGGAGTTGATCTTCATGCAGGACCTCATCGCCCAGTGCGAGGCCAAGGTGCTGGCCGGGCAGGATCTCAGCATCGACGAGGGCGAGGGCCTGCTGGCCGCCGCTCGCGATGGGCAGCTGGAGTCGCTGCTGGGGGCCGCCGACCGGGTCCGGCGCCACTTCCTGGGTGACGAGGTGCACCTGTGCTCCATCGTCAACGCCAAGAGCGGTCGCTGCAGCGAGGACTGCGGCTTCTGCGCCCAGTCGGTGCGCTTCCAGACGGGCATCGAGGAGTTCGCGCTGATCGACGGCGAGCAGGCGAAGGCCGCCGCGCGCGAGGCCGCGACCAACGGCTCCGAGGCCCTGGGGCTGGTGGCGGCCTGGCGCGGTCTCTCCGCCGGCACCGAACTCGACAACGTCTGCGATGTCATCCGCGACGTGAGCGAGCAGGGTCAGGTGCACTGCGACGCCAGCCTGGGCCTGATCGATGACCCGCAGGTGGCCGAGCGCCTGGCCGAGGCCGGCCTGCACACCTACAACCACAACCTGGAGTCGGCACGCAGCCACTTCGAGAGCACCGTCGGCAGCCACAGCTACGACGACCGCCTGCGCACCCTGCGGCTGGTGCGCGAGGCCGGCATGTCCGTCTGCAGCGGCGGCATCGTGGGTATGGGCGAGAGCCCGCGCCAGCGCGTGGAGCTGGCCGTCGAACTGCGCGAGCTCGATCCCGACATGGTGCCACTCAACTTCCTCAACCCCATCGAGGGCACGCCCCTGGGCGACGGCGGGGAGACGCTCAGCGCCGAGGAGGCCCTGGCCACCCTGTCCGTCTTCCGGCTCATGCTTCCGCGCCATCACATCATGGTGGCGGGCGGGCGCGAGGTCGTGCTGGGCGAGATGGTCGAGCGCATGTACGAGGCCGGCGCCAGCGCCACCATGGTGGGCGACTATCTCACCACAGGCGGCACGCCGGCCGCCGACGACCTGGCGCTGCTGGATCGGCAGGGGCTCCAGGCCCGCGGTCGCGCCGTGCAGCCGGGGCCGGGCCGCGCCGCGCGTCTGCCCGACAGTCCGCGCCCGGGCCCGGGCCAGCGCGATCCCTCCCCTGCGGGGGCCTGAGCTTGACCACCGGGGCCTGTGAGCTTAGCGCCTCCGTGCGTGATGCGCTGGCAGCGCTCGAGCAGGCCGGGCTCACGCGCAAGCTGCGGCTGGTGCAGCGCTGCGGACCCGTCCGCGTACGCCTCGACGAGACGGAGGTCGTGAGCTTCGCGAGCTGTGACTACCTGGGTCTGGCCACGCACCCGCGCCTGGCCCAGGCGGCCGCCCGCGCCGCGCAGGAGCACGGCACCAGCGCGGGCGGCGCGCGCCTGCTCTGCGGGCACGACGAGCAGGTCGCCGCGCTCGAGCACGAGCTGGCGGCCTTCTTCGGCGCGCCCCGGGCGCTGGTCTTCTCCAGCGGCTATCTGGCCAACCTCGGGCTGATCCCCGCGCTGGTGGGCCCGGGCGACCTGCTCGTGTCGGACGCGTTGGTACACGCCAGCAGCGTGGATGCCTGTCGTCTGTCCGGCGCGCAGGTCGAGGTGGTGCCCCACAACGACCTGGACGCCGTGGCCAGCGCGCTCGTGGGGCGCCCCTCGGGCAGCCGCGCGCTGGTGCTGGTCGAGGGCGTCTATTCCATGGACGGCGATCTGGCCCCGCTGCCCGCCCTGTCCGCCCTGTGCGAGCAGCACGGCGCCCAGCTGCTGGTGGACGACGCCCACGGCCTGGGCGCGGTGGGGCCGGGCGGCCGCGGCACGGTGTGCGCCACCGGCGCGCCCCTGCCCGCGCTGCAGGTGGGCAACCTGGGCAAGGCCCTGGGCAGCTACGGCGCCTTCGTGCTGTTGGACGAGAGCCTGCGCGAGCTGTTGCTGCAGACCGTCCGCAGCTTTGTGTTCACCTGCGCCTTGCCGCCTCCCGTGGTGGCCGCCGCACGTGAGGCCCTCCTCGTCCTGGGCGACGAACCCTGGCGTGTGGCCCAGGCCCAGGACCGCGCCCGGAGCCTGCGTGCCGCCCTGGCCGAGCAGGGTCTGACCCCGGGAATCCCGGCAGAAACCGGTGATCTCGCGCCTCCTCAGGATTCATGTGTCCGGTCGGGGGCCTTGTCCACGCCCATAGTCCCGGTGCTGGTGGGCGATGGGGCCCGGGCCCTGTCGGCCTCCGCGCTGTTGTTGAAGCGGGGCTGGCTGGCTCCCGCCGTGCGCCCTCCTACCGTCCCCCGTGGTGGCGAACGCTTGCGCCTGACCGTGTCCGCCGATCACACCGACGAACACTGCCGCGCTCTTGCCCGTGATCTGGCGGAGGTCTTGTCATGACCCAGATGGAACCGAACCCGATGCCCGAGCCGGATGAGGGTACGCCCGCGCCCACGCGCCGCCGCGCCAGATCCAAGCACGGCCCTGGGTCCGCGGCCGGTAGCTCCTCGGCCTCAAGCGGCACGTCACCTGGCGCAAGCTCCGGCGATCGCCCCGACCCACCGTTGCGCTCGAAGCGGGCTGCGGGCGACGAGAGCGCGCGCGGCCGCTCGCCGCTGATGGCGCCCGGCGCGGCGTCCGCCACCGCGCGTAGCAACGCCGAACTGCAGCGCGCGGACCGGCGCGTGCTGTGGCACCCCTTCACCCAGCAGAAGGGTTGGATGGGCGAGGACTTCCCCGTGATCACCTCGGCTTACGGCTGCTGGTTGATCGACGCCGACGGACGCCGCTACCTGGATGGCGTCTCGTCCCTGTGGTGCGCGGCACACGGGCACCGGGTGCCCGAGATCGACGCCGCCGTGCGCGCTCAGCTCGAGCGCGTGGGGCACAGCACCCTGCTGGGTCTGTCGTCCGAGCCCGCCGTGGCCCTGGCCGAGGAGCTGCTGTCGGTGGCGCCCGCAGGCATGTCGCGCGTGTTCTACAGCGACAGTGGCAGCACGGCCGTGGAGGTCGCGCTCAAGATGGCCTTCCAGCACGCGCGTCACACCGAAGGCCACGACACCAAGCGCACGCGCTTCCTGTGCCTCGACGGGGCTTACCACGGCGACACCATCGGCTCGGTGTCGGTGGGGGGCATCGAGCTGTTTCAGCGCACCTTCGGGCCGCTGCTGTTCGACGTCGAGCACGCGCCCGTGCCCACCGGGCCCACGGCCGCCGATCGCGCTGCGGACACCGAGCGCTGCCTGAACGAGCTCTCGGCCATCCTCGACACCATGGGCGACAGCTTCGCGGCGCTGGTGCTGGAGCCGGGCTGCCAGGGCGCCTCCGGCATCCGCCCCTACCCCGAGGGCTTCACGGCCGAGGTGGTCGAGATGGCTCGCCGCGACGGCCTGCTGATCATCGCGGACGAGGTGGCCACGGGCTTCGGCCGCAGTGGCGATCTGTTCGCGTGTGAGCGCGAGGACGTGCAGCCCGATCTGCTGTGCGTGGCCAAGGCCCTGTCGGGCGGCTACCTGCCTTTGGCCGCCACGCTCTGCTCGGAGCGCATCCACGACGCCTTCCTCGGGGCGCACGAGGAGCTCAAGAGCTTCTTCCATGGGCACACCTTCACGGGCAACGCTCTGGCCTGCGCCGCCGGGCGCGCCAGCCTCGAGCTGTGCAAGCGCTCCACGTTCCTGCCGCGCGCGAGGGCTCTGGGCGACCGCATCGCGGCGGGGCTCGCGGCGGGGCTCGAGGGCCACGCGCACGTGCTCGAGATCCGGCGCTACGGCAGCATGTTCGGCATCGAGTTGGTGGCGGATGTGGGCGTCGACGACGCGCACGGTCGGCGCAGCGGCGTGCAGCCCTTCGCCTGCTCGCGTCGTACCGGGCACCTGGTCAGTCTGGCGGCGCGGGCCCGGGGCGTGATCGTGCGTCCGCTGGGCGACAGCGTGGTGCTCATGCCGCCGCTGGCCTTGAGCGACGACGAGGCCGACACGCTGGTGCAGGCTACGGTGGAGGCGGTGCAGGAGGCGACGGCGGACACATGACGGCGCCGGCCCTGCTCATCGGCGGGACGGACACAGGGGTCGGCAAGACCTACGTGGCCTGCGCCCTGGCGCGGGGTCTGGTGCAGCTCGGTCTGCAGGTGGGCGTGATGAAGCCCTGCGAGACGGGGGTGCCTGGCGGTCGTCCGGGCGCGCCGGGCCTGCTGCCGCAGGGCAGCGACGCCGATCGGTTGGTGCGCGCGTCGGGTTGTGTGTCGTCATCGGAGCTCGTGCGGCCCTACGCCTATCCGCTCCCGGCGGCGCCGGCGGTGGCGGCCCGGCAGGCGGGCAGCGCGATCGAGACGCGCGTGCTCGACAAGGCCTTCGCCGCCCTGCGCGAGGCCCACGACGTGCTGCTCGTAGAGGCCTCGGGGGGCCTGCTGGTGCCGCTGGCGCCCGCGCTCACCGTCGTCGATCTGGCCGCGCGCTGGCGTCTGCCGCTGCTGCTGGTGGCGCGCACGGGGCTGGGGACGCTCAACCACACGGCCTTGTCGCTGCGGGCCGCCCACGCGGCGGGGCTGCGCGTGCTGGGTGTCGTGCTCAGCAGCCCCGACGGCGCGCCCAGCGAGAGCGAACGCCAGAATCTGGAGGCGCTGGAGTCGCTGATCTCCGCGCCGGTCCTGATGGAACTCCCCGCGGCCGCGAGCTGCGCTGGCGCTGGAGAGGCGGCTTCGACCGCCGCCGGAGAGGCTGCGCTCGAGCCCGACGACGAGCTCTGCCTGGCGCTGGCGCAAGCGCTGCTGGCCAGGCTGCCGCCGGTCGCGGTCTGAGCCGCCGCTCGCGCATCGCTCAGCCGGGGGCCTCGCCGGGCGTACCTGCCAGGGTCAGGCCGGCGGTGATGTGCTCCTGGGCCGCGCGCAGCTGCTGGAGCAGGGGCGATGGGCCGTCCGTCTCGCCCGTGCCGGCCAGGGACTGACCCACGGCCAGCAGCCCGTCGAGCGGGATGGCCTCGGGAGGGCGTGACAGGCTCAGGGCCTCGCCCCGGCCTACGCGGTGCAAGTAGCCGGCGTTCAGCAGGCCGTCCAGCATGGCGTTGACGGTGGCGGGAGCCAGGCCCAGGGCCACGCACAGGCTCTCGGGAGTGACCGCTTCGCCGCTGCGGAAGCCGGCCGCCACGTGCTCCATGAGCGGCACCACGGCGCCGGGGTCGACCAGGCGGTGGCGCGGCTTGTTGGGCTCGACTCCCAACTCGCGGCGGCCGCGCAGCCATTGCAGCGTGGTCGCGACCTCCAGGCCGAACAGCACCGCCAGCCACATGACGTAGACCCAGAACATGAACAGCGGGATCAGGCCCACCGAGCCCAGCAGCTTGATGGACTGCATGTTCATCAGGTAGACGCCCAGGAACTGCTGGCCCAGGCCGATCAGCAGCGCGCTGACCAGCGCGCCCACCATGGCCGGGCGCATGGCCACGCGCGTGGCGGGCAGCAGCCGGAACGCCGTCAGGATCAGCAGCCACAGCACGAACAGGCTCCACAGGCCGCGCGCCGCCCAGGCCACGCTCTGCCAGCTGTCGATGGCGTGCACCATGTCCTGGACGCGTGTGTTCACGAACACGAGCGCACCCATGGCCAGGGGCCCCAGGCTGAGCAGGGTCCAGTAGATCGGCAGGCGACGCATCCAGCTGCGTCCCTCGGGTGCGCGGTAGATGCGGTTGAAGGTCTGCTCCACCGTGGTCATGAGGCTCATGGCCGAGTAGCCCAGCAGCGCCACGCCCACCGACCCAAGGGCCGTCAGGTCGAGCGTGCGCGCGCGCGCCACCATGCCCATGATCCAGCCGGGCAGCGTCTCCTCGCCGGCCACGGCGGGGTTGTCGAAGATGCGCTCCAGGCTCTCGGCCACCATGGCCTCGAACTGTGGCCCGCCCTGCATGGCGCGCACGAGCAGGGTGCCCACCACCAGCACCGGCAGCAGCCCGAACAGGGTGCGGAAGGCCAGCGCCCCCGCCATCTGGGGCGCGTTGTCCTTGCGCAGCTGCTGCCCGCCATGGCGCGCCAGCTCGTACGCAAAGCGCGCGGCGTGCTCCCAGCGCGTGAGCTCGCTGCGGGGCTGGGTGACCACGCGGCTCATCCACTCCACAGCCCGGCGCATCTGCTGGCCCAGCGTCATGGTGGGGTCCCTCCTGGGTTTGCGCATGCGCGTGTCGGACTGTGCTCCAGAGAGTCTATCGGTGCGGAAGGGGCGTGGTTCGTGGGAGCGCTGCGTGGGAACGCTGCGTGGGGGCGCTGCGTGGGAGCGCTGCGGGGGAGCGCTGCGGGGGAGCGCTGCGGGGGAGTGCCGCGGGGGAGTGCCGCGAGATGGGGCGCGGCCCAGGCGCGAGGGCCGAAATCGATGCGATCGGGCGATTGAGGGCCTTTCCCCGGGCAACGTTGGCAGTCGCGGCATCGCTGGGCATGATGGCGACGCTGCTTGAGGCTCATCTTCTCTCTCCCCCGAAGGTCCTCCCGCATGTCTCTCTCCAGACTTGTCACCCGTCGGCGCGCGTTGGCCGCCATTGGCGCTGGCGCCGTGTCGTTGGTCGGCGCCCGTATCGTTCTCCCCGAAGTCTGGCGCACCGGCGCCGTGGGCCAGCCCGACGAGGAGACGCTCGCCTTCGTGCTGCGTTGCCTTGACGGGCTCGAGCAGACGCGCCTGGTGGACACCCACGTCCACCTGGCGGGGACGGAGACGGCGCTCAGCGGCTGCTGGCTCAACCCCGCCATGAAGAGCTGGCTGCGGCCCGGGCAGCGCCTGCGCTACGAGCTGTTCATGGGCGCCGCCGGCGTGGAGGCCGAAGCTGGCGGCGACGCGCAGTACGTGTCGCGGCTGCTGGAGCGGCATCGCGCGGCCAACCCCCAGGGCAAGCTGCTGGTGCTGGGGTTCGAGCGCTACCACGATGACGAGGGCCGTCCCGACGCCGCGCGCTCGGTCATGCACGTGCCCGACGAGTACGTGCTGGGGCTGGCGGAAGAGCACGCCGACCTGCTGCCCTGCGTGTCCATCCACCCCTATCGCCCGGACGCTGTCGAGCGCCTGAACGCGGCGGTCAAGCGCGGCGCGCGCGCGGTGAAGTGGCTGCCCTCGGCCATGAACATCGATCCGGCCTCGCCCAAGTGTCGGCCCTTCTACGAGGCCCTGGTTGCGCGCGGCGTGCCGCTCATCAGCCACGCGGGAGAAGAGTCTTCGCTCACGCTCACGGCGCTGCAGGAGCTCAACAACCCGCTGCGGCTGCGCTCGGCGCTGGAGCACGGCGTCACGGTGGTGGTGGCGCACGCCGGCAGCCTGGGCCGCGTCGACGACCTGGACCACAGCGGCGGCAGCTCGCGCCGCCTGCCGTCCTTTGACGCCTTCATGCGTCTGTTCCGCGACCCGCGCTATGAGCGCCAGCTCTTCGCCGACATCTCGGCCTTGGCCTTCGTCAACCGCGCCGGGCGCCCGCTGCGTGAGCTGTTGCTCATGTCCGACCAGCACCATCGCCTGGTGAACGGCAGCGACTACCCGGTGTGCTGCGTCGACCCCGTCACCAACACGCTGCTGCTGCAGTGGCAGGGCTACCTTGACGGAGAAGATCGGCGCCTGCTGGGGCGTGTCTTCGAGCTGAATCCGCTGCTGTTCGACCTGTGCCTCAAGCGCTGTCTGCGCGTGGAGCATCAGGGCCGCGAGCACCGCTTCTCACCCGTCGCGTTCGAGAGCGAGTGGTTGCTCGAGCGCCTGGCGTGAGCGCGAGCCGGCGCGCCAACGCGGCAAGGCGCGCCGGGCGGGCACGACGGGCGAGACGGCTGTGACGGTCGATCCGGATCCGGCTTCCGTCGCGGCAGCAGCCCCGTTCGTCCAGTCGCCGCCCGTGTCCGGTTGGAGCGGCGGGCAGGCCAGCGTGGCGCGGGTGAGCGTGGCCCTCGCGGCGGCGCTTGCGTTGCTGTCCACCCTGGGGGCGGCCGACGGATGGGGCGCGAGCGGCGCGCGGGCGGGCATGGGGCTGGCGCTGGCGGCGCTGTGTGCCGCGTTGGCGCTGGGTTGGCGCACACGCGAGGTGTCGCTGGCGCTGCTGGCGTTCGCGGCCATGGCCTTCGGCTTACCGGCAGGTCCGGCGCTGGGGCCGCTGGCCCTGGGCGCTGCGTTGCTGGTGCTGGCCTGGTTGCCCGCCGCGCCGTTGCTGAGCTGGGAGGCTCGCGGGCGTGCCGACCCGCGCGGCGCCTGGCGCTGGCCGCGGGCCGCCACAGCGCTCGCACGCCTGGCCTGCGTCGGCTCGGATCTGGCGTGGCTCTGGTGGTTCAGCACCGGCAGCAGCGCGGACGCCATGCCGCAGGAGCTGCTGCCCCGCGGGGGCTGGGTGCTTTGCGGCGAGGCCGGCGCGCCGCTGCTGGGCGCCAGCTGGCTGCTGGCCTGGGCCGCGCTGCACCTGCTGGGCTTTGGCCCGGTGAGCTTGGCACCGCGGTCCCCCGGCGCGGACGCGCTGCTGCTGTTCGACGGCGACTGTGCCCTGTGCCACGGCACGGTGCGCTGGTTGTTGGCGGAGGACCGGCTCGGCCTGGTGCAGACGGCGCCGCTCCAGGGGGCCACGGCCGCCGCGCGCTTGGACGAGCGGCAACGGGCTGGCTTGCCCGACAGCCTGGTGCTGATCACGGAGGCGGGCACGCTGCGCACGCGCTCGGACGCGGTGGTGGGGTTGCTGCTCGCGTGTGGCGGGCTCTGGCGCCCGTTGGGCGCGCTGCTGTGGGCCATCCCGCGCCCGCTGCGCGACGGCGGCTATCGCGCGGTGGCCGCGCTGCGCAGCGCGGTCTTTGGGCGCGCCAAGGACGCCTGTCCGCTGCTGCCGGCGGACCTCACGGAACGCCTGCTGCCCTGAGCGGGGGTGAGCTGCCGGTGCTGGCGCTCGCGTCGGCACCAGGGCTCCGAGCGCGCGTCGACCCGCAGCCCAGGGTCCCGGGCGACGAGCGTAGGCCGGGGCGCACTCTCCGACAAGCCGGGTAGGCCGGTCTCCCATCCGACCGGCACGCTTGGGTCTACGGCGTCGTTCCGCGCAGGGTGGGCGAAGCAGCAAAGCCCTTGGGCGCGCCGCCATCCGCAATCCAGGCCTGGATGAAGATCTCGGCCCCGCTCGGAACGCCCGCAGGCCACATCACCTCGACGTGCGAGCTGCCGGCGTTCACCGCTACGGGCAGGATCAGATCGGGGGTTGGCCCGAGGATGCCCCCCTTGAACGGCGCGTTCAGCAAGCCGGTGCTGGCCACCCAGAAGCAGGTGGGCGCGCTGGGCCCCAGCTCGGCGTCGAACACCAGCCAGGTTTTCCCGCCCAGGGTGCCGTGAGCGTCGAGGGTGGGTGTGGCGTCACCCGGCAGCCCGGCGGTCACTTCGCTGAACGTCGGCACGTCGGGCACCAATCTGTAGATCTCGCCGGCGCCCGGGACTCCGAATGCGTGGTCCACCAGCAACAGGCTGCCATCGATGTCGCGGGCCACCTCGACCAGGGAGTCGAGGCGCAGTCCGGCGCCGGGAGCCACTTCGGATGTGAGATCCAGGGTCTCCGCCACGACGGCGCCATCCCAGCGCAGCGTATTCAACGTGCCCAGGAAGTCGCTGTACACGAAGTGACCGTTCAGGCTGGGCAGCTTGGGATCGCGCGAGATGATGCCGCCGGTGATGCAGACGGCGCCCGGGCCGTGGTGGTACTGGAGCAGGGGCGCCACGTACCCGGCGGGAGGACAGCTGATTCCGGCGCACTGGCCGCCGCCCGTGCAGTCTGGTCCCTCCAGGACGCGCCATCCGTAGTTCTCGCCACCTGGCGAGCCGGCTGGGCGCAGGTTGATCTCCTCCCAGTTGGACTCGCCCACATCAACGATGTACATGTCCTCGGTGGCGGGGTCGAGGTCGATGCGCCAGGGCTGGCGCAGGCCCCAGGCCACGACCTCGTCGAGCACCGTGGGGTCACCGACGAAGGGGTTGTTGGCCGGGATGGAACCGTCGTCGTTGATGCGCAACAGCTTGCCCAACAGGCTCGTGCCGAGCTGCGCTTCGCACTGCACGCCAGGGACGTCGCGCTGGTCGCCGATCGTCACCCACAGGGTTCCTTCGGAGGCCCATGCCATGCCGCTGCCGGAGTGGAAGCCCGCAGGGACGCTGATGGGGCCGACGATGTCGACCTGGGTCGCAGGGTCCGCTTGCAACGGGTCGGCGGCCGAGCGCTCAAAGCGCCGCAACACCACCGTGTCGTTGGTGATGGAGTAGACGGCGTAGATGTAGCCGTTGGTCTCGTAGTCGGGGTGGAAGATGATGTTGCTCATGCCCGTCAAGGCCGACACGGACGTCTCCGCCGACAGGTCGAGGTACGGCGTCGGTAGGAGCAACCCGTCTTGCACCAGCCTCAGCAATCCACCCTGCTCGGACACGACGTAGGTGTCGGGGTGGCCCGGGAGCGGGCGCACGGCGGTGGGCCCGTCGAAGCCGAAGGCCAGCAGTTGCGTCTTCACATCCGCCTGGGCCGCTGCCGCGCTCGCCGATGTCAGGGCCATCAGCAGCGTCAGTGCTCTCAGCGCTCTCGTAGTCATGGTTCCACTCCGTCGTGTGTGATTACCATGGGTGAGCGTCCTGCATGCTCAACAACAGGGCATCGAAGGCCGATTGGAGCCCTGGGGACATGGTCGTGCTGTAGAGGTTGTTGGCTTCGAATGGGTCAGCGACCAAGTCGTAGAGCTGATAGCCCAGCGGCGTCGTGACCCCGTTGGCAAAGTCGAGGTCTGCCAGCAACTTGTAGCGCGTGGTGCGCGTGGTGCGCTCGTCCCGGACGTGCACCGGCTCGAACCCCGACGGCGAGAAGATCTCGGTGAACATCGACGTGCGCGAGCTGGCCAGGGTCGGCTCGGCCAGGAGCGGCGTGAAGCTCAGCGATTCCGGCGCGAGTCCCGTGGGCGACGACGCCAGTTCCGCGATGGTGGCCGGTAGGTCGGTGGGGCCGATCAACGCGTCGCTTTCCTGGCCGGAGGCCACGCCGCGGCCCCAGACGATCAGCGGCACGTTGACGCCGCCCTCGTAGATGGTGCCCTTGGCATGCTCGGGATCAAACGGTGGCGTCACGCCCCACTTTGGCGTCCCGTTGTCGCCCACGACGATCACGACGGTGTTCGCCAGCACGAGCGGGCGGATGTTGCCGAGCAGCCGGCCGATCTCGGTGTCCATGGCCTCGGTCATGGCCCGGGTGTAAATGGGGGTGTTGCCCTGAGGGCTGGGCGGCAAGTGGTAGCTGTGCAGCTCAGGTGGTGGCGCGTGGGCTGGCCCGTGGGGTGCGTTGAAGGCCAGCCACAGGAACCAGGGCTCGTCGCCGAAGTCCTCGATGTACGCCAGCGCATCGTTCACCTGATCCGTGGTGGCGTAGGTGCGGCTCTGGGTCATGACTCCGTCCACCGCCTTGTCGAACGAATAGTAGGTGTCGTTGCCGATCTGCGTGAAGTTGTCCATCGGGCCACTGTGGTGTTCGAAGCCCATCAGCAACGGGTGTTGCGGGCCGCTGAGCAGCCTGCCTGCCAGGTGCCACTTGCCGACGGCCGCCGTGTGGTAGCCGCTGGCACGCAGCGTCTTGGCGACGGAGAGTTCGCCAGGATCCAACTCGAAGTTGGTGTTCTCGTACGTCAGGGCCCGGCCCACACCGGTCTGGAACGGGTGCCGGCCGGTGAGCATGCATGCTCGCGTCGACGAGCATCCCGGCGTGACCCACGCGTTGCGGAAGAGCACGCCGTCGGCCGCGAGCAGGTCGAGCACGGGCGTGCGAGCCGGATCGGGGTGTTCGCCATAGGCATTCACGAGGTCGATGCCCATGTCATCCGCGATGATCAGCAGCACGTTCGGGCGTATGGCGAGCGCCGCCTTCTTGTCGAGGCCTGCGAGTTCGACCGTAAGCGTCCGACGCCTGCTCTGCCGAGGCGCTTGACGCTGGACTGGCGCGTCGGCCGGGCGGCGCGGATCGCCCTCAGGCGGTGACGGCCACGGGACCGACCTCGACGTCAGCCGGTTC
>QNBX01000038.1 GCA_003644265.1 Planctomycetota bacterium | reverse complement strand
GCCTGCTGGTGGGTGACGTGGACGCCGTGGCCATGGACGGCCCCAACGCCGACGCCGCGGTGGCGGCCTCCGCCGGCGCCCTGCGACTGCTCGACACCCCGCTCAGCATCGAACGCTACGCCTTGGCCCTGCCCAAGCGACACGAGAGCCTGCGTCGCGCCCTCGACCGGGCCCTGGCTGCCCTCACGGCCGACGGCAGCATGGACGCGCTGAACACACGCTGGGGCCTGGCACCTCGCTAGCGAGGCCCCCGCACGACGCGCCCGCAGAGCCAACGCGGCCTGGCCCCCTTGGCCGTCACCCATCGTGGCGCAATCGTGACGGAGCGGCCCGCGCCGGTGGACCGCGCGTCCACGCCGGCACCGGCCCGATCGCCGTCGAAACAGACGAACGCACTACGGAGTGCAAAGCCTCCACAGCCGGGGGTGAGCCCGCATTCTTTCTGGTACATTTCGCCGTCTCGTCAATGATCTGGAGAGTTGCCCCATGCGTTCCCCGCTTCTCATCGCGTCGCTTCTGACGGCGCTCCTCACGGCTTGTTCGTCGACCCCGGAAGCCGACCCCGAGCTCAACGGCAGCGCGACCGACGCGGCTGACGCCGACACGGCTGAGGCCGACGCGACCGACGCCGACGCGACCGACGCCAAGGCTGCCGAAAAGGAGTCGGCGTCCGCCGACAAGCCCGAGCCCAAGCCGAAGAAGAAGCCCGAGGCCAAGAAGAAGTCAGACGAGGAAGAAGAGCAGGAGAAGAAGGACAAGGCCCAGAAGAAATGGGACGAGGCCATCAAGGACCTGGAGCAGACCACCGGCCTGTTCAGCACCTGGTACGACGAGTCCAAGCTGCTGCTCGAGTTGGACGAGGCCGCCCTCGGACGTGAGTTCCTCTACTGGGGACACCTGAACAGCGGCCTGGGCAACAACAGCGTCTACCGCGGCGCCATGCTCTACGACTCGCCCTGGGTGGTGCGCTTCGAGAAGCGCGGCAAGAAGCACGTGGTGCTGGTGGCCAACAACACCGCCTACCTGCCCGGCGAGGACGCCCGCGAGGAGCAGTCGCTCAAGGACAGCACCTCCGAGGGCCTGATCAAGTCCTTCGACCTCAAGGCGGAGCTCGAGCACGAGAACAAGCTGCTGATCGACCTCGGCAGCTGGTTCATGAGCGACAACCTCAAGGTGGCCAGCGGCATCAGCGGCAGCGGCTACTCGGCCAACAGCAAGCTGAGCCTGATCGAGAGCGTGAAGTCGTTTCCACGCAACATCGAGATCACGCTCGACATGGCCTTCACCAGTGGCAAGGGCACCAGCAGCAACAGCGCCATGGCCGACGGCCGCGGCGTCACCGTCAAGGTGAACCACTCGCTGGTGGCCCTGCCCAAGGACGGCTACAAGCCGCGGGCCTTCGACCAGCGCGTGGGCTTCTTCTACACCGACCGCAAGGACCTCTTCAAGCGCGACGGAGACGACCCTGTGGTGCGCTACATCAACCGCTGGCGCCTGCAGAAGAAGGATCCCACCGAAGAGGTGAGCGAGCCCGTCCAGGCCATCGTGTACTGGATCGACAAGAACACGCCCAAGGCCTTCCGGGCCGCCGTGCGCGAGGGCATCGAGAGCTGGGAGCCCGCCTTCCGCAAGGCCGGTTTCATCGGCGGCATCGTGGCCAAGCAAATGCCCGACGACGCCGACTGGGACCCGGCCGACGTGCGCTACGCCGTGGTGCAGTGGTCGGAGGACGAGAACGTGGGCTTCGCCATCGGCCCGTCGCGTCAGGACCCGCGCACCGGCGAGACGTTCGACGCCGACATCACGATGCAGGCCAACTTCCTCAACATCTACAGCCAGCGCTTCGACGCCTGGCTCGGCAAGAGCGCGTCCCTGAGCAAGCAGGAGTGGGCCGCCCAGTTCGAGGCCTCCCGCGCCCTGCCCGATCAGGATGCCCTGGGCGACCTCTCGCGTGAGTGCCTGATCATGAGTGAGGAGCGCGCGGCCCAGGTGGCCTTCGCGGCCTCCATGCTCCCCTTCCTCGACACGGACACCACCAAGCAGGAGTTCCTGCACGCCATGATCCGCGAGGTGACCGCCCACGAGGTCGGCCACACCCTGGGCCTGCGGCACAACTTCAAGGCCTCCGCCTGGCGCGGCCTCGACACGCTGCACGACGCCGACGACACCATGGCGAGCGGCATCACCGGCTCGTTCATGGACTACCCGGCGGTCAACGTGGCCGCCCCCGGCAGCACGCAGGGTGAGTTCTTCCAGTCGTCGGTGGGACCCGCCGACATCTGGAACATCACTTACGGCTACACCGAGTTCGGCAGCAATGAAGAGGTGCAGCTGAACAAGATCGCGTCGCGCTCGCACGAGCCGGAGCTGCAGTTCGGCACGGACGAGGACCGCATGTACGGCGATCCGCTCACCACCGTGTGGGACATGGGCAGTGACCCCGTCGCCTTCGCCCGCACGCAGATCGCGCTGGTGGACTGGGCCATGGAGAACATGCTCGAGCGCGCCGCCGAGAAGGGCGATGAGTTCGTGGAGTACAGCCGCTATGTGGCCATGTTCAAGGGCCACCTCAGCCGGCAGTACCAGGGCCTCGACCGCTTCCTGGGCGGCTATGCCCTGCACCGGGACAAGATCGGTCAGGAAGGCGGCCGGCAGCCCATCGAGCCCATCGACCCGGCCCTGCAGCGCGCCGCGCTCGAGATCATGATCGAGAAGGGCCTGTTGGCCGACGGCTTCGTGGACAACGAGCAGCGCCTGCTGCTGGCCAACCGCAAGTACGGCAGGTTCCAGAGCTGGTTCGACTTCTGGTCGTTCGACTCGGTGGCGGGCGACGTGAACATGACCCGCTACATGGCCCTCTGGCCGCTCATGCGGGTCGAACTCTACGAGCGTTTGGAGAACCAGGTCCTGGTGGGCGCCGACGACGCGCCCACGCCGCGTGAGGTCGCCGACCTCGTGTTTGCCGCGGTCTGGCCCGAACACTCCCCGGACGGCCGTCCGGACCACTTCGACCTGTGGACGCAGAAGGACTGGCTCGACATGTGCTTCATGGGCGTCAAGCGCGACACCAGCCCCATGATCCAGGCGCTCTTCTTCGAGCTGCTGGGCCGGGCCGAGGGTCGCCTGGTGGCCTACGCCAGCGCCCCGGACGCCAACGTGGCGGCCCACGGTCGCTGGCTCGGCGAGCGCATCCGCCGCTGGCGCACGCGCCAGGTGATGGAGTTCTGATGCGGTGAGCTCCACAGGGAGACCGGAACCGCAGCGCGGTCCCACTCCCGCCCCGGCGCCCGGGTCTCCGGCCTCCTCGGCCGGCGCCCCGGGCGCCGCTGTGTCTGGGGCGAGGGCGGTCGACGCGCCCCCTGTGCTGGCTGAGCACGAGCGCCGCCTGGCGCGTTGGCAGGCCCAGCTGGCCCAGCTCTCGCGCGCGGCGGCGCGCCTCTCCAACGCGCGCCTGGCCGTGTTCTTCGTCACGCTGTTCGGCGGCCTGGCCGTGCTCAAGACGCGGCCCGAGCAGGCGCCCTGGCTGCTGTTCGGCGTGGTCGTGTTTGCCCTGCTGGTGGGCCTGCACAGCCGCGCCCGTGGCCGACGTGAGCGCGCCCGCCGCGCCGTCGAGGTCCACAGCCGGGCCCTGCGGCGCCTGAACGACGACTGGGCGGGCGAGGGTCGCACCGGCGAGCAGCTCTTCGACCCCGAGCACCCCGCCGCCGCCGACATCGATCTGTGCGGGCCGGGCTCGCTGTTCCAGCTGTTGGCCACCGGCCGCAGCAACCTGGGCGAGGCCGAGCTGGCGCGCTGGCTGAGCGCCCCGGCGGCCCCCGCCGAGGTGGCCCGGCGCCAGCAAGCCGTGGCCGAGCTGTCCCCCGACCTCGAGCTGTTCGAGGACGTGCTGTTGCTCGACCCCGAGGACGGCGCCGAGGGCGATCCGGCCCAGCTGCTGCCCTGGGCCGCGGACGCCGCCGGCCCCCTGCCCGGCTGGGAGCGCCCCGCGGCCGCGCTCATGGCCGCCCTGGCATTTGCCGCCGGAACGCTGTGGGCCTTCGATCTCACCAGCCTGGGGCCCCTCGGCCTGGTGGCCTGCGGCGAGGCCCTGGTGGGCCGCCTCTGGGCCCGCCGCCACGCCAGGCTCAACAGCGGCGCGACGGCCGCCACGCGCTCGCTGCCCGTGCTGATCGGGCTGCTCTCGCGCTTGGAGCGCCACCCGGCCCGCTCCCCCGGCATGGCCGCGTTGGTGCTCAGCCTGGACACGCCCGAGGGCCCACCCAGCCAGGCCCTGGACCAGCTGCAACGCATCGTGGGAGCGCTGGAGGACACCGTGCGCAACCCCTTCTGGGCGCCGCTCGCGTTCCTCGCCCAGCGGCGGGTGTTCCTGACCCACCGCCTGCACGCCTGGCTGCTGCGCGTGGGCCCCTCGCTGCCCGCATGGCTGGAGGGCGCCGGGCGCTTCGAGGCCCTGCTGTGCCTGGCTACCTACGCCCGCGAACACCCCGAACAGCCCTTCCCCGACCTGACCGATGGCGCGCCGCGACTGTGCGGCCGCGGCCTGCGTCATCCGCTGCTCCCCCGTGGCCGCGCGGTGGCCAACGACCTGTCACTCGACACGCAGCAGCGGCTGCTGTTGGTGAGCGGCAGCAACATGTCCGGCAAGACCACGTTTCTACGCACGCTGGGCTGCAACCTAGTGCTGGCCCAGGCCGGCGCGCCGGTGGCGGCCGACGCGCTCTCGCTCACGCCGCTGGTGGTGGGCGCTTCCATCCGCCTGGCGGATTCGCTGCAGGACGGCGTGAGCCGCTTCTACGCCGAGATCCAGCGTCTGGCCCTGCTGGACGCCCTGGCCCGCGAGCACGACGGCAGCCTGCTGCTGTTGGACGAGATCATGTCCGGCACCAACTCCGCCGACCGGCTGGCGGGCGCGCGGGCCTACGTGCAGAGCCTGCTCTCGCGTGGCGCGCTGGTGCTGGTCACCACCCACGACCTGGCGCTCACGGCCATCGCCGACGGGCTCGGATCCGCCGGGCGCAACGTACACTTTGCAGAAGACGTGGACGGCGACGCCATGCACTTCGACTACCGCCTGCGCGAGGGCGTGGTCGACCACGGCAACGCGCTGCAACTCATGCGCTCACTCGGGCTCGACGTCTGAGCCGGCTTCGCGGGCGCGTCGCGCCGCCTCGCCGCGCTCGCCCGCGGCCTGACGCCGGCGCCAGCCAGGGCGCAAGGCCAGACGCCAGCGTGGCGAGAGCCCCCGCTCCCAGGCGTTGACGCGCTGCCCCACGGCGGGCACGGCCTTGGCCAGCAGCACCAGCCCCAGGATGTAGAAGGGGATGCCCGGCACGATGGGGATCAGCCAACCGATCACGCCCAGGGCGAAGAACAGCAGCGCGCCGCCGATGTGCAGCACGCGCTTGCCCAGCGGCAGAGCCGTGGAGTCGCAGCGCAGCAGGTCCGGCAGGATCGGCGCGTCATCGGGGTCTGGTGGGTCGGGCGTCATGGATCTGCAGGGTTCTTGTCAGCGGGCGGGTGCGCGTTGCACGGCCTCCGGCGCAGGTCGCTGCGGGCTCATTCGCCGCGCCCCGCCCCTCGCCGCGGCGCGTCCGAGCCGCCAGCCGTGAGCTGGCGCAGCGTCCCGCATCGGGGGCCAGAACCGCGCCCCGCTGGCTGGTACCCTCCGGCCTCTGATGACTGTGATCAAGACCGACTGCCGCCACTTTCGAGGCGACCGGCCCTGCGCGCCGCACAAGGCCACGGGTGTGGACTGCGCCAACTGCAGCGAACACTACGATCCGGTGCAGAAGCGCCTGCTGATCACCAAGCTGGCGGCCATGGGCGACGTGCTGCGCACGACCAGCCTGCTGCCGGCCATCCACCGTCGCTGGCCAGGCGCCCAGCTCACCTGGGTGACGGCCCCCGAGTCCGAGCCCCTGCTGCAGCGCAATCCGCTCATCGATCGCGTGATCCCTTTCCGGGGCAGCCTGCCGCTGGAGCTGCAGAGCGAGCGCTTTGACGTGGTGCTCAACCCGGACGCGGCGCTGGACTCCTGCGCCCTGGCCCAGAGCGCCCGCTCCGGCACCCGGGTCGGCTTCAGCTTCGACAGCCGAGGCGCACCGGTGCCGCTCAACCCCGGCGCCCAGGCCTGGTACGAGATGGGCCTCTCCGACACGGCCAAGCGCGACAACCGCCGCACATACCAGAGCATGATGGCCGACGTGCTGGAGCTCGAGTGGCGCCGCGAGCCTCCCAGCCTGCACCTGACCGAGCGGCAAACGGCGCGCGGGCGCGAGCTGCGCGGCCGCCACGCGCCCGACGGCGACGGCTGCATCGTGGGACTGAACACCGGCGCCGGCGGGCGCTGGACCTACAAGCGCTGGACCGAGCAGGGCTACCTCGAACTGGTGGCCGCGCTCGGCAAGCTCGGGCACCGCGTGTTCCTGCTGGGCGGTCCCGAAGAGCGCCAGCGCAACGCGCGCCTGCTGGCCGCGTCCAACGGCGCGGCCATCGACACCGGCTGCGACAACTCCATCCCCGAGTTTGCCGGCATCGTCGGCGCCTGCGACGTGGTGGTCACGGGCGACACCCTGGCCATGCACGTGGCCATCGCCCGCGGGGTCCCCACCGTGGTGCTGTTCGGCCCCACCTCGCTGCACGAGATCGACGTGTTCGAGCGCGGCCAGCGCCTGGCGGCCGAGGGCATGGACTGCCTCTGCTGCTACCTGCCCGACTGCGACGTGCGCCCGACCTGCATGGATCAACTCTCGACGCAGCGCGTGCTCGACGCGGTGCTGTCCTGCATGGCCCTGCCGACCACGGGTCGCTGAGGTGCGCGGCCTCGCCCTGCAGGACGGGCGAGCGCAGATCGAGTTGGGGCCCGGCGCCCGCTTCCGCCCCGAGCGCCAGCTCAAGCGCGACCTGTTCTCACGCATCGTGCAGGGTGTGCTCGAGCGCCCGGACTTGCCGCCCGAGGCCGGCGTGCTGCGCGACTGGCGCGACTCGCCGCGCTGGACCCGCCCGCTGTCCGTGCTGCTGGCCCGCCGCGAGGCCGCCGCCCTGCGCCGACTCAGCGGGCTGGACGGCACGCCCGAGCTGCTGGCCTGCGGCCGCGGCTGGCTGCTGCGGCAATACCTGGCGGGCCGGCCGCTGCACGAGGCCCCGCCGCTGGACCCGGCCTGGTACGCCGCAGCGCGACGCCTGCTGGTGCGTGTGCACCGCGCCGGCGTGACCCACAACGACCTGGCCAAGGAGCCCAACTGGCTGGTGGCCGAGGACGGCAGCCCGGCGCTGCTCGACTTCCAGCTGGCGCGCGTCTCCCCACGCCGCGGCCGGCTGTTCCTGACCCTCGCGCGCGAGGACCTGCGCCACCTGCTCAAGCACAAGCGCAGCTACGCGGCCGCGCACCTGAGGCCTCGGGAGCGGGCCCTGCTGAGCAGCCCGTCGTGCCCGGCCCGTCTCCAGCGCGCGCTGATCAAGCCGATCTACAACACCATCACCCGGCGCGTGCTGCGCTGGTCCGACCGGGAGGGACAGGGACCGAGGCCGTAGCGCGGGGGACGCTCAGCCAGCGCTCAGCGACCGCAGCCACGCGCTCCTGCGAGGCCCGCTGCCAGCACCCAGCACAGCCCGGCCGCTCCCGCCTCAGCTCGTGATCTCGTCCGCCAGCACCACCGAGTGACGCGAGGACACGCCGATGATCAGCCCGCCGCGATGCACGGCGCGGGTCTTGAGGCCGCCCCACTCCAGATCGAGCGTGGCGCCCTCGGGCAGCTGGGAGACCAGCTCCTGGGGCAGTCCCGACGCCGGCAGCACCAGCACCGAGGTGACGGAGCCGCAGCAATCGTAGGCCAGGGTCACGCCCTCCACTGCGCCCACCACGGCTGGGCGCGCGCCCAGATACCGGATCGGGTGCTGGTGATCGGCGGGGCCGGCGAAGCCGCTCGCGGGCAGGCTCAAACCAGCGAAGCGCGGCTGGGCCAGCACCGCGGCCAGACCGCCGGGCGCTACATCGCTGGCGCGCGGCGGCAGCGCCACGTACTCCTGGTAGGCCGAGGCAAAGGCCGCGTTCAGCGCTGAGGCCGGCGCGGCGTCCCGGGAGCCGGCGTCCCGCAGCCAGAAACCGAGCGCCATCAGCACCAGCGCGGCGGCGGCCCAACCCGAGGCGCGCGTGAGCAGCGAACGCGACCGGTCCGGACGCGACGCCCCCGCTCGCAGCGAGTCTTGCAGCGCGTCCAGGCGCTGGCCCACGTCTCGCGGCATGCGCTCGGCTCGCAGGGCCTGTCCCACGCCATTCTCGATGGACTGCTCCGCCTCCATGCGCGTGCGGCAGGGCGCACAAGACGACAAGTGCTCGCTCATGCCGAGCGTCGTCGTCGCGTCGAGTTCGCTGTCCAGGTAGGCCATGAGCAGCGGCCGGACTTCGCTGCAGGTACGGAACGTCATGATGTGGGGGTCCTTACGAATCCAGTCTGCTGTACGTATTCGGCCAGGAACTCGCGCAGGCGGGCGCGGGCCCGGAACAGGTGGCTCATGACCGTGCCCATGGGGATCTCGAGCGCGGCCGAGATCTCCTTGTAGGCGAAGCCCTCCACCGAGCGCAGCAGGAACACCATGCGTTCGGCCGGGGGCAACGACTTGACCGCGCCGCGCACCTCGTCGCCCACCTGGGCCAGCAGCGCCTCGGGGTCCTCCAGCACCTTGTCGTAGGCGTCCTCCTTCTCGAGCGCCGAGACCAGGTCGAGGTTCTCGCTGAGCACCTGGCGCGCGAGGTTGCGCCGCAGCTGGTTGTTGGCGTTGAGGATCGTGTTGGAGAGGATGCGGAAGGTCCATGCGCGGAAGCTGGTGCCGGGCGTGAAGACGTCGAACTTGCGCCAGGCCACCAGGATGGCGTCCTGCAGAGCGTCCTCCGCGGAGGACGCGTCCCAGCTCATGCGCCGTGCGAAGCGCCACAGCGCGTCGCGCTCGGGGGCCAGCAGGGCACAGAACTCGGCGTGTCGGTCCTCGGGTCGGGTCACGTCAGGATTCATGGGCGTCAGGATGACAGCTATTGCCCCGATTCTTCCGCTGCGGGCGCGCCCTCCACGTCGAAACGGGCCACATCGCCCGAGAGGCGCCGCCGCACACGGATCAGCAGGGCCACGGCCACCAAGGCCAGTCCGCCCGCCAGCCCCCACCAGAGCGCCCGCGGGCCCTCGTGGGCGCCAAAGGCCAGGTAGGCGCCGACCGGCAGGCCCAGCACCCAGTAGCCCACGAAGTTGAGCAGCGAGGGCCAGGCCGTATCGGCCGTACCCCGCAGCACGCCGGCGGCCACCACTTGCAGGCCGTCAAAGAGCTGGAAGGCCGCGGCGATGGGCAGCAGCGAGAGGGTCACGGCGATCACCGCTGGGTCCTGGGAGAACGCGCGCGCCAGGGGTCCGGGCAGGGCCAGGAACACCAGGCCGAAGCCGGCCATGACCGCACCGCCCGAGATCAGCGCCACCAGCGCCGCGCGGCGCGAGGCGTCGCCGTCGCCCGCGCCCACCGCGTGCCCCACGCGCACCGAGGCCGCCATGCTGATGCCCAGCGGCACCATGAACGACGTGCTGGCGATGACGATGGCCGTGCGGTGCCCGGCCATGACCCTCGAGCCAAACGAGCCCATCAGGAACTGGATCGCGTTGAAGGCGCCGGACTCCAAGGCGATGGCCACGCCGATGGGCACGCCCAGGCGCACCACGCGCAACATGGGCCCGAGCGCCGCGGCCCGCGGGCGCAGGGGCCGCACCAGCGGGCCGAGCAGGGGCCAGGCCACCGCGAACAAGCCCAGCACCATGGCCCACTCCACCAGCACCGTGGACCAGGCGCAGCCCACCGCGCCCAGCGCCGGCAGCCCCCACCAGCCGTTCATGAACGCGCCGTTGCCGATCACGTTCAGGCCGTTGCCCAGCACGGCCACGATCACGATGGCCCGCAGCCGTCCCATGGCCTGCAGCGTCTGCCGCAGGGCCAGCCAGGCCAGGAACGCCGGCGTGCCCAGGGCCGACACGCGCGAGTACTCCGCGGCGGGCCCCGCCACCTCGGGATCGAGCAGGGCCGACAGCTCCGCACCCGGCTCGGCCAGGCCCTGCAGCAGGCCGCCGAACCAGGTAAAGACAGGACCGGCCAGCAGCAACGCCCCCGCCACCGGCAGCGCCACCAGCATGCCCAGCAGCAGACCACGCTGCACCGCACGCGCCACGCCCTCGGCGTCGCCGGCGCCTCGCGCCTGGGCCACCAGCGGGTCGAGGGCCAGGATCAGCCCCAGGGCGAAGGACAGCGGGCACCAGACCCAGGCGTGCCCCAGGCCGATGGCCGCCTGGGCCGTGGTGGACACCTGCCCGGCCATGGCCGTGTCCACCACGCCCATGCCCATCAGGGCCAGGTTGACCACGATGACCGGGACGGCCAGGGCCCACTGCGCGCGGAACTCATGGGAGAGGGAAGCCATGCGGTCGCACGCTAGCAGGCGCGCCCCGGCCGGCTCCAGGGGGAGGCTCGAGGCCCGCCGCTGACCCTGCGGCCGTCGAGCGCTGCGGTTCGCGCCGAACGCTGGCGGACGCGAGCCCGACGCCCGGCGGCGCCTGCGCTGGTGGCCGGCGGGCGCAGCCTGTAATTTCACCCCCATGGATCTCGGACTGAGCGACAAGGTGGTGCTGATCACGGGCGCGTCGGGCGGCATCGGCCGCGCCCTGGCGCAGGTGTTCGGCGCGGAGGGCAGCTCGCTCGTGCTGGGCGGGCACCGCAACCTGCAACCGCTCGCCGAGTGGGTGGCCCAGCAGCCCTTCGCCGAGCGCGCGCTGGTGCTGCCCTTCGACGTGACCGACGAGACCGCCACCACGGCGGCCTACGCCCAGGCCGTCGAACGCTTCGGCCGGGTGGACGTGGCCATCGCCAACGCAGGCGTGTGGCCCATCCCCGACGAAGCTCTGGCGCAGATGAGCGTCGAGCGCCTGAGCTCCACGCTACAGATCAACCTGCTGGGCGCCGCCCTCACGGCCCGCGGCTTCCTGGCCAGCCTGGCGCGTACAGGTCCGCGGGACGACGGCCACGGCGCCGCGCTGCTCTTCACCGGCTCCACCGCAGCGCGCTTCGGCGAGCGCGGCCACAGCGACTACGCCCTGGCCAAGGCCGGCCTGACCGGCCTGGTGCAATCACTCAAGCACGAGATCGTCGACCTCGACCGCTGGGGTCGGGTCAACCTGGTGCAGCCGGGCTGGACCGTGACTCACATGGCGCGCCCGGCGCTGCGGGTGCCGGGCGTCATCAGCCGCGTGGTCTCCACCATGCCGCTGCGGCAGCTGGCGCGCGCCCGCGACATCGCCACCTGCATGGCGTCCCTGGCGTCGCCGGTACTCAGCCGCCACGTCACCGGCGAGGTGCTGACCGTGGCCGGCGGCATGGAGGGGCGCCTGCGCTGGTCACCCGACGAACTGGACGAGGACGCCGTGCGCGCGCGGCTCGAGCAGGAGTAGCTCGGTGATGGACCCGACGTCCCTATTTGCGCGACCGGGGACTTCAGGAGAAGGTCTGATAGGCTTCGCGCCGATGTTCGAGCTGGACGGGGCGCCGCTCCAACAGGCCAGACCCCGGCGGAGCGAAAATGATCGAAGAGAGCTCACTCGGCGCTGACCTGCCCCGCAAGGGCGTGGTCTTCGGGTTGTTGCTCAAGGTCGTGGTAGGCGCCGTCATGGGGCTCGGCCTGGCCGACTTTGCCGCCGGGCACTACGACGCCGCGCGCGATCTGCGCCGCTCAGGGGCCCTGATGCTCGACGCTGAGCTCGCCTGGGCGCCGAGGCCGGACTTCGTCTTCAAGAACGGCATCACGCGTGTGAATTCACTCGGTCTGCGCGGCCCCGAGATCCCATCGGACGCGCCGCCTACAGAGCTGCGCATCCTCGGCATGGGCGCCTCGCGCACCTTCGGATCAGGCGTCGCCGAGAACGAGAAGATCTGGTCGAACGTGCTCGAGAAGCTGCTCAACTTCGAGGGCATCGAGAGCCGCGTCTTCAACGGCGGCGTCAACGGCTACTCGAACGTTCAGTCGTCGCGCCGAGCCATCCGCCTCACCCCCGTGCTGCAGCCCGACCTGATCCTGCTGTTCACATCGCCGGGCGCGCAGATGCTGCTCGACGAGACGATCGCGGGTCAGTGGGCCGAGGTGGGCGGCGAACCGGTCCCGCGCGACATCGTCGACGCCGTGCCGGGCCTCCTCAAGCCCGTGGCCGCCAGACTGCACAGGCTGCTGCTCAACTCGAGCCTGTACGCGCGCTACCGTGCGCGGATCCAGGCCGACGGCAACCGCCCGCCGGGGCTGCGTCGGTACGTCTACAACGATCGCCAGGCACCGCTCGGTGGCGAGGACATGCTCGATACGACCTGGCGCGAGATCGAGGCGTTGGTGGAGCACTGCCGCGCCGAGCAGATCGAACTGCGCGCGGTGCTGATGCCCTTGGCCCACCAGACCACGGACAAGGCCTGGGTGCGCTGGATTCGCTCCGCCCGCGGCAAAGGCGTTCCGCCGCTCGACATGCCGCGCAGGGAGCCGACCGCAGCGCTCGAGGCCCAGCTCAAGCGACTGGGCCTGGAGGTCTGGCTCCTGCAGGACGAGCTCGAGCAGATCGGCAACGACACCGATCGGTTCACCTTCGACACGAGGCACTGGACGCCGCCGGGTCACCGTATCGTCGGCACCAGCCTGCTGCAGCACCTGCTCGCCGAGACCGAACTGCTCGAGCGCATGACCGCACACCGCCAACAGCACCCCAGGGACTGAGCCGCAGACTTGGCCTTTCACACCTGGCAGTTCGGCGTCTTCCTGGTCATCGTGCTGGGGGTGTTCTGGCTGGTGGCGGCGCACCGCAACGCGCGCTCCTCCCTGCTGCTCATCGCCAGCTACGTGTTCTACGGATCCTGGGAGCCATGGTTCCTGCTGCTGATCGTGTTCTCCACGATCCTCGACTACCACTGCGCGCGCTGGATGGTGGCCACGGAGAACCCGGCCAAGCGCCGCGCCGCGCTGCTGGCGAGCCTGGTGGGCAACCTCGGGCTGCTGGCGTACTTCAAGTACTCGCTCTGGGGCGTCGAGCTGCTCAATCCGATGCTGGGGGGCAGCGAGGTGGGCGCCTCACTCCAGCGCGTGGCGTGGAGCGCGGTGGTGCCCGTGGGCATCTCCTTCTATACGTTCCAGACGCTCTCCTACACGATCGACGTCTATCGCGGCACATTGAAGCCGGCCCGTAACCTGCTCGACTTCGCGCTCTTCGTGAGCTTCTTCCCGCAGCTCGTCGCCGGGCCGATCGTGCGCGCCAGCCAGTTCCTGCCGCAGCTGGACTGGACGCCACGCTTCACGCGTGAGCGGCTGCACGACGGCCTGTACCGGATCGCCACGGGCCTGATGAAGAAGGCCTTGATCTCCGACACGCTCGCGCTCTACCTGGTCGATCCGGTGCACAACGAGCCGGGTGAGTGGGCGGCCTGGATCCACGTGCTGGCGATCTTCGGGTTCTCATTCCAGATCTACTTCGACTTCTCCGGCTACACCGACATCGCCATCGGGACGGCGCGCCTGTTCGGCTTCGACCTGCCGGAGAACTTCAACTCGCCCATGCAGTCGAAGTCGATCCGTGAGTTCTGGCGGCGCTGGCATACGACGTTGTCGTTCTGGGTACGCGATTACGTGTACTTCCCGCTCGGCGGGTCCAAGCGTGGCGAGCTGCGGGTCGTCATCAACCTGATCCTCACCATGGTGATCATCGGCCTGTGGCACGGGGCCAGCGTGCTCTGGCTGATCTACGGGCTGCTGCAGGGCATCACGATGGCGCTCGAGCGCTGGTTTGAACGCCTGCGCGGCGGCGTGCTCTTCGCGACCACACCGCTGCGCAAGGGCATCAGCTGGGTCATGACCTTCAGCTTCGTGTCGTTCACTCTGCTGGCCGTGCGAGGCGAGAGCTTCGAGTCCGTGTACGCGGTGCTGACGGTCTTCGGCGACGAGACCGAGCTCTCCATCTGGGCCTGGGTCGCCCTGGCGGCCTGCGTGCTCACGCACTTCCAGCCCGAGGCCTTCTACACGGCGCTCAAGGCGCGCATCATCGCGCTGCCCACCGTGGCCCACGGCCTGTTCGTCGGCCTGGTGATCGGCACGATGGTCTACGTCATGTCGTCATCGAACGCGTTCATCTACTTCCAGTTCTGATGAGAACGGCGTAGAGCTGACGCGGCATGAAGCCTGGGGACAGCCCCGACAAGCGCGCGTCGCGCTCCCGCCTCCCGCTCGGCTGGCACCGGATCGAGGCTGCCAGCGCGCCGCACGCACGCGGCCCGCTGCTACGCCAGCTCCGTCACCGCCAGGTGCCCGACGAACGCGGCGCCCAGGCCCAGCGCCAGGTTGAGGCCGACGCTGGCCAGCGCCACGCCCGAGCGCCCCTCGCGCATCAGGGCCAGGGTCTCCACGCTGAAGGTCGAGAAGGTGGTGAAGGCGCCCAGCAGCCCCACGCCCACGAACAGGCGCAGGCGCGGTGAGATCGAAGCCGAGTCCTCGGCCACGGCCATCAGGGCACCCAGGATCAGGCAACCCAGCACGTTGACGCTGAGCGTGCCGGCCGGATAGCGCCCGGCAAAGCGGCCGTCGATCCAGCTCGCGAGTCCGTAGCGGGACAGGGCTCCCAGGGCTCCGCCCGCGGCGATGAGAAGCAGCTCGATCACGACGCCATGGTCCCAGGGCGCTCGGGGCGGCTTCAAGGGGGCGCGCGAGCGCTTTGTGCAGCCCGGGCTGACGCTGCGCGCTCTTGTGGATCGAGCCTCCAGGACCCACGCTGGCCCTGTCGGCGAGACGCGTGCGCGTCAGCCGTCGGCACCCGCCCAGCGTTCGCCGCGACGGAGCCCGCCCCCGTGAGTCCGCCCCTGAAGCTGCTGTTCGTGTGCGTCGAGAACTCCTGTCGCAGCCAGATGGCGGAGGCCCTGGCGCGCATGGCCGGGCACGAGGCCGTCAGCGCCGGCAGCCGAGCGTCCGGCCTGGTCAACCCCAAGGCCATCGCCGCCATGGCAGCGCTGGACTACGACCTGTCGACCCACGTCAGCGAGGGGCTCGACGCCGTGGCGGGGCGCCGCTTCGACGCCGCCGTGAGCATGGGCTGCGGCGACGCCTGCCCGCAGGTGCCGGCGCGCGTGCACGAGGACTGGGCCGTGCCGGATCCCAAGCAGATGGACCCTGATGGCGTGGCGGCCGTGCGCGACGAGATCGCCCGGCGCCTGGACGCGCTGGTGGCGCGGCTCGCGACCGAGGCCTGATGGACTCCGCGGCCGAGCAGACTTCGCTGACAGAGCGGCTGCGTCGCAGCGCCCGGCAGGCCCCCCACGCGCCGGCGCTGCTCTGGCGCGGCACCTGCATCAGCAGATCCGGACTGTGGAACGCGGTGCGGGTCTGGAGCGCGCGGCTGGAGGCCCACGACGTCGCGCCCGGCGCGCGCGTGCTGCTCGACCTGGCGCGCGGACCCCACTGGGTGGCCGCGCACTTCGCGCTGCTGCGCCTGGGCGCCGTGACCCTGCCCGTCAACCCGGGCTCCACCGCGACCGAGCTGTCGTGGATCGCGGCGGACGCCGAGCCCATGCTGAGCTTGTGCACGCCTGAGCGCGAGGCCGTGCACGCGAGCGCCGGCCTCGAGACGCGCCTGGTACATGGCGCCGACTGGCCCCTCGGTGACAGCCACGGCGAGGGAGAGGGTCACGCTGGCCTGGACGAAAGAGCCGAGAGACGCGCGCGCAACGCCGCGGACCTGGCGCTGCTGCTCTACACCTCCGGAACCACCGGCCGGCCCAAGGGCGTCATGCTGACCCACGGCAACCTGCAGGCCAGCGTGAGCTGCCTGTCCCAGGCCTGGGAGCTGAGCGCCGACGACCGGCTGCTGCACACCCTGCCGCTGTTCCACGTGCACGGTCTGGTGGTGGCGCTGCACGCCACGCTGGCTGCGGGCGGCGCGGTGGAGTTGCTGCCGCGCTTCGAAGTGGACGCGGTGTGGAGCGGCCTCACGAGCGGGCGGGTGACGCTCTTCATGGGCGTACCCACCATGTACCACCGCCTGCTGAGCGACGCCCCGGCGACAGGCGCCCGCCTCGACCGGCTGCGGCTGTGCACCTGCGGCTCCGCGCCCCTGCCTGCCTCCCGACTCGCGGCCTGGGAGCAGTTCACTGGGCAGCGCATCCTGGAACGCTACGGGCTCACCGAGGCGGGCATGGTCTGCGGCAACCCGCTGCACGGTGAGCGACGCGCGGGCGGCGTGGGGCTGGATCTGCCGGGCGTCCGCACGCGCCTGGCGACGCCCGGCGAGGCGTCGCGGGACGCCGGCACCGCGTCCGACGCCAGCGACGCGGTCTCCCCCCGCCCGCAACCCGCCGAGGGCGAGGTACAGGTGCGCGGGCCACAGGTCTTCTCCGGCTACCTCAACCAGCCCGACGCCACGGCGGCCGCCTTCAGCGCCGACGGCTGGCTGCGCACGGGCGACCTGGGCCGGCGCGACGAGGCCGGCCACCTGATCATCAGCGGCCGCATCAAGGAGCTGATCATCTCCGGCGGCTTCAACGTGCACCCCGGGGAGGTCGAGCTCGCGCTGTGCGGCCATCCGGCGGTGCGCGAGGCGGCCGTGTTCGGGCTCCCCGACGACGACTGGGGCGAGCGCGTGGTGGCCGCCGTCGTGCTCGCGCCCGACGCGATCCTCGACATGCAGGCCCTGCTGGGGCACTGCGCCGAGCGGCTCGCGCCGTACAAGCGGCCGCGCGCGTTGGCGTCGCTCGAGTCGCTGCCGCGCAACGCCATGGGCAAGCTGCAGCGTGGGCGCCTGGCCGTGCTGTGTGGATGGGAGCGCTGAACCGGCGCCGCTCAGCGCTCGACGGGCACCTCGCGCTCCAGGCCGATCCCCGTCAGCACGCCGTCGTGGTCAAACAGCAGCGCCAAGCGGTCGTTGAGGGCGGCCCCCTCGGTGTCCAGATAGAAGGTGATCAGCGGGATGATGACGATGGACTCGCTGTGCTCGAACGAGCGATGCCAGATCAGCAGGTCGCCGTCGAACTGCTGACGCACGCTCACGGGCGCGCCCAGCCAGCCCAGGGCCTCGGCCTTGGTGGTCAGGTTCAGCTGCAGCCGGGTCTCCAGCTGCTGATCGTCCGGAAACGGCCGGCCCACGTCGCGGCGGATGAAGACGCACGCCGGGCTGGCCACGAGCGCCAGCACCAGCACCAACAGCGGCAGCCTGCGCGTCGTCGTCATGCGTCCGTCACCGCCGTGCTGGCCACGAGACCGGAGGGGTCAAAGCTCACGAACACCATGCGGTCCCAGCGCTCACCCTTCACGCTGACGTAGATCGGGACGGCAACCGGCGCGACGAAGCGGGTGTCGATGTTCCAGATGATCTGATCGATCAGGCGCAGGCGGTAGACGAAGATGTCCCCGTCGGGCTGGGGCAGCAGCTCGCCTGGAGCGCCGAGCTGAGCCAGCACGCGCGCCTTGCTCCAGCCCTGCTCCGGTACCGTTCCGGACGCCAGCCGCCGCTGGCCCGCGCGGAATCGGATGTCGGAGTAGACCGACGGGGAGCAGGCGCCGCCGAGCAACGCCAGGCCCAACAGCAGACCAGCGGCGACGCGTCCGCGCGGGCTCACGGCAAGTCCTCGCGCCAGGCCTTGTCGGTCACGATGCCCTGCTCGTCGAACACGACCATCAGCGTGCGGCTGCTGATCTCGGCCGAGCTCCACAGGAACAGGATCGGGAAGAACGTGACCTGGGCGCGGACGTCGATCTCCTGCCAGGTGTACACATCGGGCTGGATGCGACCGGGCGTCGAGGGCTGCTCAACGCTCTCGCCCGCGCGGGTCAGGGTCGAGAGCAGGTTGGTGCCGAAGAGGCCCGTGGGCGCGCCGGCGATGGCCAAGACCTCGTCGCGCGTGGTCACGCCGGGCTCGATGGCCTGGGCCATCTCCTGCGTGACCGGTACGCCCGCGCGATCGCGGAACACGATGCAACCCGGCGCGGCCAGGCCCGCCAGGAGCAGGGCCAGCACCAGACGCAGGCTGCATGTGTGCGGCGGGCGCGAGCTCATGCGTCCGGCCCTCCATCGCGGGCATGCGATCTGGCCACGCGCGTGACGACGCCGTCCTCGTCAAAGCCCACCACCACCAGATCGGTGGTGGTGCCCAGCCAGAAGCCGTTCCAGAGCAGCAGCGCGGAGCCGTTCAACGACGCCGTGTCGCCCTGCCAGGTCCAGATCTGCTCGGCGCGATGCGCCACATCGAGCACACCGTCCAGACGCAGGCTGTCGTCGAGTAGCGCCGCGGCCAGCTCCGGTTCGAGGAACTCGGCGGGCGGCCCCAGCAGCGCCAGCACCTGCGAGCGGGTGCTCTGACCCGGCACGATCGAGTCGACGCTCGCGGCGTCGAGCCGCGGTCCCACGTGTGCGCGGCCGCCCACGTAGAAGCAGCCCGGCAGGGCCCCCAGCGCCAACGCCAACAGGATCAGCCCGCTGCAGACCCTCATCGCACCAGCTCCCGGTTCACGGCCACCTGCTCCACCCGGCCCTGCTCGTCGAGCAGCACCACCACCCGATCCGTGGTGTGGTCCTCTTCGATCCAGCCGAAGAAGACGACGAACGGAATGAACAGGAACAGGTCGTCCTCACGTCGCTCGCGGATCCAGGTCAAGCGAGTCCGGTCAAACAGGTCACGCTCATGGGCCACGCGCTGAATCAGCTCGTTGCGTGCGCGCAACGTATCGGAGAGGTTCGGAGAGCGCCACTCCTCGGGCGGCCCCATGATGGCCACGGCCTCCCACACGCTCTGACCAGGCTGCAGCCGGGCCACGGACGCCTCGTCCGTCACGGCGTTGCCCAGGTCGCTGCGCACGATGATGCAGCCCGAGCCGAGGCTCGGCAGCAGCAGCAGCAGCAGGATCGCGGGGCGCATAGCGCGCATCATAGGCACGGGACCAGCCGCAGGTCACGCCGCAACACCATCGACGCGGCACGGTAGCCTCAGCGCAGCTCGGGCAACACGGCACTCAGCCCCCGGCGCGCCCCCCGTCTCAGCCCCGCCGCCGCGCCAGCAGCCCACCTCAGCCCTCGCCACGCAGGTGCTGCTCGAGCAGCCGGGCCGCCACCGCCACCAGATCGGTCTCGGTGATGATGCCCACCAGATGCCCGTCATCCATGACCGGCAGGCAGCCCACGCGCTTCACGCGCATGAGCTCGATGGCCTCCAGGGTGAGCGTCTCGGGCGCGCAGGTCACGGGGTCGAGGTGCATGAGCTCGCTGACCGCCATGGGCTCGCCCTCCGAGGACGCGCCGCTGGCCACGTAGCGCATGAGCGAGCGGTGGCTGATGAGCCCCACCAGGCGACCCCCGTCGTCCTCCACGGGGACGTGCCGCAGGTGCTCCCAGTCCATCACGCTGGCGGCCAGGTCGACCAGGTCGCCCGGGCGCACGGTGAAGACGTCGCGGGTCATGAACTGCCCCACGTACTGGTAGCTGCCGCGCGAGGCCTGCACGGCCTGCAGCTCCGCGCGCCCGGCCAGCGTCCAGGTGTGCACGGGCTCGCCCGCGTCCTGGCGATCGAGCATGGCCTGGGTCAGCGCGCGGTGGCGCAGGTCCACCGGCACGTCGCTGCCCATGGAGTCCAGCGACATGCGGCACCAGCGCGCGCCCGTGCGCTCGGTGGTGACGCGCTCGCGGATCACGCCCAGGTAACGTTCGATGTCGGCCGGGTCGATCCTCGCGCGCTCCAGGCCTGAGCGCGCCATGGGCAGCAGGTGCCCCAGGATCAGGTCGCCGGCCGAGATGATGCGCCCGTCGATCCAGTTGAACTGGGCCTTCAACCCGTAACGCGCCGCGGCGAAGAAGTTGGAGCGCGCGTCGTCGAACAGCATGCGCTTGCGCACGTCGGGGAACTCCTCCACGAAGCCCGACATGAGCCCGAAGAAAAAGGCCGCGTTGGCCATCTCGTCAAGGATGGTGGGGCCGGCGGGCAGCGCCCGGGCCTCGATGCGCAGATGCGGCACCTTGCCGTCGTGCCCGTAGCAGACGCGATTCCAGCGATACACCGTGCCGTTGTGCAGGCGCATGGCCGTGAGCTCGGGGACCCCCCCGGCGTCGAGCACCGCCATGGGGTCTTCGTCGATGTCGGTCACGAACAGCACCCGATGGCGGGCGATGTTCTCGCGCCAGACCTCGGTCGGCGAGCTGTCGACCCAGCGGTCGCCGAAGCTGACGCGGGGCTGCTTGTTGCGCTTGCGTTCGGCGCGGCTGCGCATGTCGACCGAATGCTGGAACAACGCCACGCGGGTCTCGTACCAGAGCTCGCGCCCCAGCAGCACGGGCGAGTTGACCGCCGCCGCCAGCACCGGCGCGGCCACCACCTGGGCCGTGTTGTAGAGCTGCGCGAACTCGTGCGGCTCCACCTGGAAGTGCACCTGGAAGCTGGTGTTGCAGGACTCAAGCATGACGTTGTCATGCGTCACGTCGAGCTCGTCGCGACCCTTGATGACGACGTGAAAGGAGCCGCCGCTGGCCGCCGTCGTGGCCCGGTCGATCTCGGCATAGCGCGCCAGCGGTGTCATGTTCTTGTGCGCGAGATCGGAGAGCTGCAGCGTGGGCAAGATGCCCGTGAGCAGCACCCGCGCGCCGTGCTTGCGGGAGACCTCATCGGTGCGCCGCACCAGCTCTGTGAGTTCCGCCTCCATGGCCGAGAGGCAGGTGCCTCCGAAGACATGGGGACTCGCGTTGGCCTCGACGTTGAACAACGCCAGCTCATGCACGAGCTGCGGATCATCGAGCTCGGCCAGCACCTCGCGGCTGGAGTTGGAGGGCTCCATGGCGTCATCCACCAGGAACATCTCCTGCTCGGCCCCAACCCGGCGGATGCCCTTCTCGAAGCGCTCCTCAGCCACCATGCGCTCGGCGGCGCGCACGTCGGCCAGCAGCGCCTTCATGTAGCGGCGCTGCTTGGCTTCGTCGGGCCCAGGGCCACCGCTGTCAGCGCTGCTGGAGAGAGACACTGCTCGTCCTCTGGGGGGGGCATGGGATCGCACATTGTGGCCCGCGGCAGGCACGGATGCGAGGGTGGCGCCGCTGCCCGATCTCCAGGAGCCCCGCCATGCGCCCGCCGACCATGCCTGCATCGAGCTCGCCCCGCAGGGCCGTTGGCAGGCTGGACTTGCTTGGTCCGAGCCTACCGCCTCGAAGCGGGTCCCGCCCGGCCCTGACTCGCGTGGCGCGGTCCCAGCTGCCCTTGGCCCGCCTGATCCTGGCGCTGCTGCTCCCGCTGGCGGCGTGCGCCTCCACGCCGCCGGCGCAGGTCGTGCTGGCGCAGCAGCTGCGCGTGCGTGGCGGCGCCGTGGCCTGCGTGGAACGCGAGGCTGCCCGGGTCGGCGCCGAGGTGCTGGCCGAGGGCGGCAACGCGGTGGACGCCGCCGTGGCCACGGCCCTGGCCCTGGCGGTGACCTGGCCCCCCGCCGGCAACCTGGGCGGCGGCGGCATGGCCACGCTGGCGCTGCCCGACGGCACCACCGAGGTGATCGACTTCCGCGAGACCGCGCCCGCCGCCGTGGACATCGACCTGTTCCTGGACGACAGCGGGCGCTACGACCCCGCCCTGGCGGAGCACCCGTGGCGCAACATCGGCGTGCCCGGCTCGGTGGCCGGCCTGCATCTCATGCACCGGCGTCACGGGCGCCTGCCCTGGCCGCGGCTGGTGGCTCCCGCCGTAGCCCTGGCGCGCGACGGCTTCCCGGTCGACCCCCTGCTGGCCGCGTTCTTCGAGCACTTCCAGGAGCCCCTGGCCAGCGGCGCGCCCGCGCTGATGGCACCCGGCGGCTTCGCCCTGCGCGCCGGACAGATCCTGCGCCAACCGGAGCTGGCCCAGACCCTGTCCGACCTGGCAACGCAGGGCCCGCGCTCGTTCTACGAGGGCCCGCGCGCCCAGGCCATGGCCGACGCCGCCGCGGCCGGAGGCGGGTTCCTGAGCGTGCAGGATCTGGCCAGCTACCGCGCCGTGGTGCGCGAGCCCCTGACCCACTCCCTGGGTGCTTACTCCGTGCTGGCCCCCCCGCCCCCGTCGGCCGGCGGCGTGCTGCTGGCCATGGTGAGCGGCGTGGTGCAGCAGCTCGGCTGGCAGGACATGCCGCCCTCCGGCGCCGACGAGCTGCACCTCTGGACCGAGGCCAGCCGGCGCGCCTTCGCCCAGCGCGCGCGGTGGCTGGGCGACCCGGACTCCATGCCCGTAGGGCTGGAGCTGCTGCTCTCCCGCTCGGTGCTGCAGGCCCTGGCCCACAGCATCGACATGCAACACGCCACGCCCAGCGAGCAGCTCGGCCCCACGCTGGCCGCGCCCGAGCCCTGCCAGACGACGCACCTCTCGGTGCTGGACGCCGAGGGCGGTGCCGTGTCGCTGACCACCACCCTGGAGTCGGCCTTCGGCTCCAAGGTCATGGCCCCCGGCACAGGCGTGCTGCTCAACAATGAGCTGCGCGATTTCAACCGCTGGCCGGGCATGACCACCCGCGCGGGCCTGGTGGGCACCGGCGCCAACCTGGCCCGGCCCGGGCGCCGGCCGCTCTCATCCATCGCACCCGTGGTGGTGCTGGACGCCGATGGCCACGCCCTGCTGGTGACCGGCTCCCCCGGCGGCCGCACCATCCCCAGCACCGTGGGGCGCATCCTGCTGGAGGTGCTGCTGCGCGGGGTCACGTTGCCCGACGCGGTGGACGCGCCGCGGGTGCACCACGGCTGGTTCCCCGATCGCATCGACATCGAGGCCGGCGCCCTCAGCGAGCCGGTGTTGGCCGAGCTGCGCGCCCGCGGTCACGCCCTGCGCGTGCGCCCGGTCACACCCCCGCTCATGGGCACCCAGGGCGCCGCACACTCGGTGGCGCGGCAGCCCGACGGCACGCTGGTGGCCGTGGGCGACCGCCGCCGCGAGGGTTGGGCCGCGGGTGTGGACGGCTGAGGCCGGGCCCAGCTCCCAGCGCCGTCAGGCTCGCGCCCGCCGCGCCACCAACCCCGCGAACAGCCGCTCGTAGCGACCGGCCTGGCGCACCCAGCTGAAGTCGCGCGCCATGCCGTTGCGCTGGCAGGCGATCCAGTGCTTGGGCTGCGCGTGCAGCGCCACCGTAGCCTGCAGCGCCCAGGCCATGGCGTCCTCGCGGAAATGATCGAAGACCACCCCGGTGCCCCGCCGCGTCTCGGGATCGTAGCTCTCGACGGTGTCGGCCAGCCCGCCTGTGCGATGCACCACCGGCACCGTTCCGTAGCGCTGGCTGTACATCTGGTTGAGGCCGCACGGTTCGTAGCGGCTGGGCATGAGGAAGGCGTCGGCCCCGGCCTCGATCAGGTGCGCCAGGTCGTCAGCGAAGGCGTCCACGTAGGCGGCCCGCTGCGGCATGGCCTCGCTCAGCCGCCGGAAGAAGTCGGCGTACCTGGCCTCGCCGCTGCCCAGCACCACCAGGCGCGCGTCATGCTGCTCGAGCACTCGCGGCAGGGTCCCCATGAGCAGGTCGAAACCCTTCTGCCAGGCCAGACGCGAGACCACGCCGAAGACCGGGCCGCTGCCCTTGGGTGCCAGACCCACGCGCTGCAACAAGGCCTGGGTGTTGGCCTGCTTGCGCGGCAGCGTGGCCGCGGTGTAGCGCACCGGAATGTGCACGTCGTGCTCGGGACTCCAGACCGCCTCGTCGATGCCGTTGACGATGCCCACGATGCCGTCGGCCCGCGCCGCCAGCGTGCCCTCCAGCCCCATGCCCTGCTCGGGAGAGAGCAGCTCGCGGGCGTAGGTCTCGCTCACGGTGGTGACCGCGTCGGCGTGCAGGATGCCGGTGCGCAGCGGGTTCAGGCGGCCGGCGCGCAGATCAGCTGCGTCCAGCTCGCCCATCAGGTCGCCCAACCCGAGGTCTTCTGCCAGGGCCGCGTCGCAGGTGCCCTGATAGCCGATGTTGTGGATGGTCAGCAGCGTGGCCGTCTCGGCAAAGAGCTTGTCCCAGGTGGACAGCATGCGCACCTGCAGCGGCAGCCAGGCGGCGTGCCAGTCGTGCGCGTGCACGATGTCCGGCGCCCAGCCCAGGCTCTGGCACACGGCCAGGGCGGCCCGGCACAGCACCGCGAAGCGCAGGGGCTCGTCGGCGTCGGCCGTGTACAGGCTCTCGCGGTCGAACAGCTCCTTGCGCTCCAGGCACAGCACCTCGGCCGCCTGCCCGGGCACGCTGGCGCGCAGCACGCGCAGCTGGCCCTTGCGCGGGCCGAGGGCCACGTCCAGCGCCTCCAGCCCGCGCACGGGTTCGAGCGCGACGCCAGCGCGTGACACCGCGCGGTGCAGCGGCAGGATCACCTTGACGTCGTGGTCGCGGCGCGCCAGCTCGTTGGACAGGGCGGAGACCACATCGGCCAGGCCGCCGGTCTTGGCGATGGGCGCCAGCTCGGAGGCCACCTGCAGAATGCGCAACGGAGCCACGGAGTCTCCTGGGTCGGGCCGAGCGGGTCGGCGAGCTGAGGGCGAGGGAATGCACGGCCCGATGCGCCCCGAGCGCCGCGCCGACCCTCAGCAGGGATCGGGCCACGCCGCCGGCGATCGTGTCGTCGCAGCAAAGCGCACGATAGCGGGACGCAGTCGTCGCTGCGAGGGCATCGGACGCGCTATCCTGCGGTCGCCTCGGCTCCGCTCCTGCCTCGCTCCCGGGACAGCGGCGCACACACCCCCCCCACCATCCCGACCGCACCATGCCCACCGGCCCTGTCGTGCTCCTCGGACCCCAGCGCGCCGCGCCCTCGCTGCCCGCGGCCTGCGCCGAGGTGGGCCTGTCCGACCACGACAGCCTGGCCCTGGTCAGCGCCGGCTGGGAGGAGCGCGAGGCCGAGGACGAGACCCTGCGCGAGGCCCTCACCCAGCCGCTGCACAATCTGGAGCTGCACGCCCGCGCCGAGCGCGTCTTCCGCGAGGACGCCCCGCTGTTCGACGCCCTGCGGGCGCGGCACGATCGCATGCGTCGCCTGCGCACGGTCTACCGCCGCCGGCTCGACCACAGCATGGCGGCCTGGCGCGACGTGCTGCGGCTGCAGGATCGCGGGGGCGCACCCGGCGAGGGCGCCGAGGACGAGTTCACCGCCCTCGAGCGCCTCGACCTGGGCGAACTCCCGCTCATGAAGGAGGTCCTCGAAGACGCCACCCAGGCCGTGCGCGACCTGGATGCCGGGCACCTGGCTCGCGTGGCCGCGCTGCAGCTCGAGTTCGAGCAGGAGCTGCGTCTGCCCGAGCGCCCCGCACTGGCCGCCCAGCGCCAGCAGGTGGCGGCGCTGCTGGGCGACTGCGCGGGCCTGCTGATCGCCGGCGGCCACGTGGCGGTGCTGCTCAATCGCCTGCGCCTGTTCGGCCTGGCGGAGATGATGCTGGCGCTGCCCGTGCTGGGCTGGTCGGCCGGCGCCATGGTGCTGACCGAGCGCATCGTGCTGTTTCACGACAGTCCGCCCCAGGGCCAGGGCGCCGCCGAGGTGTTCGAGCCGGGGCTCGCCCGCGCGCCCGGCGTGGTGGCCCTGCCCGACGCGGCCACGCGGCTGCTGCTGGACGACCCGCTGCGCGTGGCCACCCTGGCCCGGCGCATGCAGCCCGCCACCTGCGTGCTGCTGGACGAGGGCGAGCGCATCACCTGCGACGATCACGCCTGCCGCCCCGCGCGCCGGCTCTCGAGCGACGGCAAGGTGCTGGCGGCATGAGCTCCCTGCTCGACGAACTGCGCAGGGCCCCGCCCGCCGACGAGGCCGCCCTGAAGACGCTGCTGGGCGAGCGCACCCCGCCCCTGCCCGAGCGCGACGGCCTGCTGTTCCTGTGGTACGGCCAGGCCGACGAGGTGCTGCTGCACCACTGGGTGGCGGGCCTGGAGTCCGCCGTGCCCTTTGAGCGCCTGCCCAAGAGCGACGTGTGGTGGTGCCGGCTGCAGCTGCCGCCCCGCTCGCGCATCGAATACAAGCTGGAGATCCGCCGCGGCGAGCAGCACGAGCTGGTGCGCGACCCGGCCAACCCGCACCTGGCCACCGACCCCTTTGGCGCCAACTCCGTGGCCGCCGGCGAGGGCTACGAGCGGCCCGACTTCAGCCTCGAGCAGGACGGCGTGCCCAGCGGAGAGCTGCTGGTCAAGGACTTCCACAGCGACGCCCTGGGCGGCGGTCGACGGGTCACGGTCTACACCCCGCCGCACTACCGCGAGAGCGCGCGCTACCCCCTGTTGGTGGTGCATGACGGCAGCGACTACCTGCGCCACGCCTCGCTGGCCACGGTGCTCGACAACCTCATCGCGCGGCTCGAGATCCCGCCCATGATCGTGGCCTGCGTCGACCCGGGCGACCGCCTGGCGGAGTACGCCGCCGACCCGCGTCACGACCGCTTCATCGTGAACGAACTGCTGCCCGCGCTCCAGGCGCGCTTCCCGCTGGTGGACCGACCCGGCGCTCGCGGCATCATGGGAGCCAGTTTTGGAGCGGTGGCCACCCTGGCCACGGCCTGGCGCCACCCCAACGTCTTTGGCCGGGTCCTGCTGCAATCGGGCAGCTTCGCCTTCACCGACATCGGCAAGCACGACAAGGGCCCGCTGTTCGATGCCGTGGTCGAGTTCGTCAACGCCTTCCGGGCCGAGCCGGGCCAGTTCACCTCACGCATCTTCGTGAGCTGCGGTCTGTACGAGCGCCTGATCTACGAGAACCGCTCGCTGGTGCCGACCCTGACCGGAACCGGCATGGCGGTGCGCTTCGAGGAGGCCCGCGACGGCCACAACTGGGAGAACTGGCGCGACCGCCTGCGCACCGGCCTGAGCTGGCTCTTCCCCGGCCCGCTCTGGATGGTCTACGAGTAGGGCGGCGCCGCGCTCGACGCCGGGCGCGGGGCGCCAGGGCGCAGCGGACCGATGCCGGGCGCGGGAAGCCAGGGCGAGGCGAACCGACGCGGGGCGCGGGGGGCCAGGGCGCCTACCGACCCGAAGCGCGTAGCCCCTTTTGTCCCGGCGCCCCATCGCTCATGATCTGCGCTCCGGTAAGGTCGATCCGCTCGGGACCACCGGCGCTCCGCGGGCTCGGGCGGCCGCGCTGCCAGTCGCCTCCCCGCCCGCACCCGCGTCCTGCTCTCCATCCCCCGCACATCGGGAACTGTCGCTTGCCTGCTTCTACCCGTCGCATCGGCCTGTCCCTCGGCGCCGATCTCTGCTGGCCCATGTGCTTTGAGGCCGTGGTGAGAGCCCTGCCCGCCATGCGCCACGACGGCGAGGACGTGCGCCTGCAGGTCGAACGGCTCAGCATCGAGCCCTACGACCTCGAGGGCGGCACGCCCTACGATCTGATCCTCGATCGCATCACGCACTGGTACTTCCCCAGCCGCGAACGTCTCAAGAAGGCCGTGCTGATGGACGGCGTCTACGTGCTCAACAACCCGTGGTCGCTGCAGTCGATGGAGAAGCAGACCACCTACTGCGCCATGATGCGCCTCGGCCTGCCCGTGCCCGGCACCTGGATGGTGCCGCAGAAGGAGTACGCCGAGAGCGACGATTTGCAGCCCATGCTGGAGCGCTACGCGCGCCACTTCGACCTGGGCGAGGTGGGCCGGCAAGTGGGCTTCCCGCTGTTCATGAAGCCCTACGACGGCGGCGCCTGGAAGGGCGTCACGCGCATCGAGGACGAGCAGTCCCTGCGCGACGCCTACGAGCAGAGCGGGCGCATGCTGATGCACCTGCAGCGCTCCGTCGAGGGCTTTGATCACTTCGCGCGCTGCATCGGCGTGGGGCCGCAGGTGCGCTTCGTCGACTACGACCCGGGCGCCGCGCTGCACGATCGCTACGCCTGCCGCGAGAGCACCCTGGGCGCCGCAGACCGCAAGCTGCTCGAGGACATGACGCTCACGATCAACGCCTTCTTCGGCTGGGACTTCAACTCCTGCGAGGGCCTGCGCAGCGGCGACAGCTGGTACCCGATCGACTTCGCCAACGCCTGCCCCGACGGCCAGGTCACCTCACTGCACTACCACTTCCCGTGGCTGGTGTCGTCGCTGGTCAAGTGGTCGGTCTTCTGTGCCGTGACCCGGCGCCCCATCCGCATGTGCATGGACTGGGAGCCCTTCTTCAAGCTGGCGGACGAGACCCAGGGGGCGCCCCTGCCCGAGCGCCTCGCGGTCTACGGGGACCTGGCCCGGCAGCGCCTCTCGGCCGACGAGTTCGCGCAGTTCTGCCAGACGCAGCTCTCCCACGCCGATGAGATCATCGACGACATTTTCGGCGGCGAGCTGGCCCACGACGCCGTGCGCCAGAAGGTCGCCGCGCTCTTCCCCGAACACGAGGTCGAACAGTTCACCGAACTGTTCTGGAGCCGCATCCAAGACTGGCGCAGCCACGAGCGAGCCTGCACCCCGGAGTCCGACGCATGACCACCGCCGCACACAACAAGATCAGCACCCAATGGCACAGCGAGCGCGTCGGACAGCCGCTCACGCTGGTGCGCTGGGGGCACTTTGGCCAGCCCGTGCTGCTGTATCCCACGGCGGGCGGCGATGCCGAGGAGATGGAGCGCATGCTCATGCTGCGCGTGCTGAGGGGCCTGATCGACGCCGGCCGCATCAAGGTCTACTCGCTGGACTCAGTGGCCGCGCGCGAGTGGAGCGACACCTCGGTGGACGGCGCCTACAAGTGCGCCCTGCTGGACGGCTTCCAGCAGGCCATCCACGAGGAGGTCGTGCCCGCCATCCGCAACGACTGCGACGACGCAGGCGCCGAGATCATCGCGGCCGGCGCGTCCATCGGCGCCTTCAACGCGCTCAGCTCCGTGTGCCGCTGGCCCGACGCCTTCAAGGCCGCCGTGTGCATCTCGGGCAGCTACGACATCGACCGCTTCATGAAGAACGCGCCGGCGCAGGACAAGCACCTCTACTTCAGCATGCCCTCGCGCTACCTGCCGCACCTGCCGGAGGGCCCGCTGCTCGAGCAGCTGCGCACGCGCCAGGTGCTGTTTGCCCACGGCGGCGGCCGCTGGGAGGACCCCGAGCAGGACTGGGGCATGGCCGCCGCGCTCGGCAAGCAGGGCATCCCCAACCGCGTCGACCCGTGGGGCGAAGACTACGACCACGACTGGCCCACCTGGCGCGCCATGATCCCCAAGTACCTGGACGAGCTGACGCGGGACTGAACGGGCGCGGGCGCCAGGGGCCAGCGGCCAGGGGCAGTCAGGCGAGAGGCTGAGGAGGGCTGCGCATGCATGCCTGGCACCGGGCCTGCGGTATCCTCACAAGTCATGGCGAGCCCCTGCGCTGGCTCGAAGACACCATGGCCACCATGCGCCGCTGGCTCGGGCGAGCGGCCCAGGGCAGGCCCGTCGTCCCGCAGCGCCCGGAGAGACGCGGCTAGAGCAAAGCGCGGGTCCGCTGGATTCGGGCGCGACCTCAGCCGGCCTCGAGCGACCGCGCCCCTACTCGTCGGGCCCACGCCGCGCGGTGGCGGCCTCATCGACGCTGTCCGGCTCGGTGTAGCTGGTGCCCTTGCGGCCGGGCACGACGCGCCTCGGACCGGCGTGGTACAGCGGGCACGACTTCGGTCCGTAGCAGAAGGTCTCGAAGCGATAGCTCTTGGTGGACTGGTCCCAGTTGTCCTCGGTGAGCTCGACCGGCATGCGGCAGCCCCATTGGCACGTGCTGCAGCGGTCACTGTAGCTGTGCGCGTCGAGGCGCCGGTGACCGCGGGCACGATAGCTCTCCAGGGTTGGCGGCACAGCTTGCCAGGGCGGGCCCTCGCTACAGGCGGCCTTCGGCCTGATGAGCCTGAGCGCGCTGGTCTTGTAGAGCTCGACCGGCTCGGTGCGCGGGTCCTGCACGGGGACGGAGTTGCCGGAGATCTCGAGGCCCACGTGGAAGGCGTGCTTGCTCTGCGCGGCCTTGCCGATGCCGATCAGGAACTCGCGCTCGGCGCCGTCGAGGGTGCCCGCGATGCGCAGCGCGTAGCCCATGTAGCCGTGGGAGCGTTCGTCGAACGATCGCATCAAGCGGATGCGCGGCTGCACCGAGACGATGCGTCCCTTCCATGCCAGCTTGGTCGTCATCACGAGCCCTCGAACGAAGTCGTGCCCGATGGTAGCGGACCGCCCGCGGAGGCGCTCGTGGAGCCGGTCAGCGGCCAGACCCCGAAGCCTCGCGCTCGCCCGACTCGTCAGGCCCCAACAACAGCGCGGGCAACAGCACCAGCGTGCTCACCAGCGCCGCCAGCATGGCCAGAGCGCCCAGCAACCCGAACACGCGTACCGGCGGGAAGCTCGACAGCAGGAACAGCCCGAACACCGTGGCCATGACGGCGGAGGTCGTGGCCACGGGCACCAGCTTGGCCGCCAGGGTCTGGGCCATGCGCTCGCGCCAGGGGCCCTGGCAGCCTGTGGCGTAAGTGCTTTCGTGCGCGGTGGTGCGCTCGTGGTGCAGATCAAGGCGACAGATCGCAGGCGAATCCGTGGATTCGTCGAGATCTGGCAACGCAGAGCTGCGCCACGAGAG
>QNBX01000037.1 GCA_003644265.1 Planctomycetota bacterium | reverse complement strand
TCGCGGCCGTCGCGCACGATGCGCACCTGCCGCGACTTGATCAGCTCCAGCAGCGAGAGGAAGAAGCCGAAGACCGAGCCCGGCTGCTTGCCGTGGTGCACGACCAGGTCGCGCAGGGTCCAGCGGTTGCGGGACGACAGGGCCGTGAGCGTCTCGTGCAGGAAGGCGCGCAGGGGCTTCTCGTTGCGCATGGTGTCGAAGCGCCGCTCCAGCCCGATCTCCTCCATCAGACGCACGTAGCTGCCCACCAGGTCCCACAGATCGATCTCGACCAGCTCGTTCTCTTCGTCGGGCGGCAGCTCCTTCATGCCGCGCGGCGTGCGCTGGCTGCGCTCCACAGCGCGCCGGCCCAGCTCCATGGAGAGCGTCTTGAACTTGCGGTACTCCAGCAGCTGCTGGATCAGCTCGTCGCCAGGGTCGAGCTCCTCCTCCAGATCGATCTCCTCCTCGCGCGGCAGCAGCGCGCGGCTCTTGATCAAGATCAGGGTGGCGGCCAGCACCAGGAACTCGCCGGCCACGTTGATGTCCACGGCCTTCATGGCCGCCAGCGTGGCCAGGTACTGATCGCACAGGCGCGAGAGATCGACCTCCGTGATCTCCAGTTCTTGCTCGCGGATCAGGTGCAGCAGCAGGTCGAGCGGGCCGCGGAAGTTGTCGAGCTCGAAAACCTGGTCGGTCATGGGATGTCGGCCGCGGGGCAATGAGGGCGGGGCGCGTGGTCAGGCCAGGGGCCGCTGGGCGATGAGCCAGTCGGCAGCCAGGCCCAGCTGCTCGATCATGGGCAACAGCACCATCTGTACATATTGGAATCCGTCGAGCAGGAAGAAGAAACCCAGGACCAGCATCAGGCCCACGCGGTCCAGGCGGTACCAGGAGACGGCCAGGCGCGAGGGCAGCAGCCAGCCCACCACCCGCGAGCCATCCAGCGGCGGCAGGGGCATGAGGTTGAAGACGGCCAGCAGCAGGTTCAGCAGCACGCCCATGGCCACCACCGCCTCGGCCGTGGAGGCCGGCATACCCCCTCGCAGCATGGAATCGACCGTGCGCAGCATGGACGGCTCGTAGACCAGATCGGCGCCGTAGGGGTTGCGGATGACGGCGCCCTCGAAGACGCCGCCCCAGGCGCAGGCCACGTAGAGCAGGGTGAAGAGCGCCGCCAGCACCAGGTTGCTGCCGGGCCCGGCCAGGGCCACCAGCATGAAGCTCCAGCGGCGGCGCTGGGCGGGGAAGTTGCTCACCTGCACCGGAACCGGCTTGCCGCCGCCGAAAGCGATGCCCACGGTCATGTACATGAGCACCGGCAGCAGCACCGACAGAAAGGGGTCCAGGTGCTTGAGCGGGTTGAGCGTGACCCGGCCCAGCATGCGTGCGGTGGGGTCGCCCAGGCGGTCCGCGACCCAGGCGTGGGCGGCCTCATGCCACGCCAGCGCCAAGGCCAGGACGACGAGGAGTCCAATCAGGACGGGCGTGCTCACGAGCAGGTGTCTCCGATCTGCGAATACAGCGGTCGAATCGCTACTCTAGCCGTTCGGGAGGCCGCCGCAGGAGGGCCGCCCAATCGACCCCTCGCGAGATGGCGGCCCGTGGCCGACGACCGGCAGATCCTGAGCGACGCCCGCGACCTGTTGGCCAACGAGGCCCGGGCGCTGGAGCGGCTGGCCGAGACCCTCGGTCAGCCCTTCGTGCAGGCCGTGCACCTGATCGCCGGCTGCCGCGGCCGCGTGATCACCAGCGGCATCGGCAAGGCCGGCATCATCGCCCGCAAGATCGGCGCCACCATGGCCAGCACCGGCACGCCGGCCGACTTCCTGCACCCCACCGAGGCGCTGCACGGCGACCTCGGGCGGGTCAGCAGCGACGACGTCGTGCTGGCCCTCAGCAACAGCGGCACCACCGAGGAGCTGCTGCGGCTGGTGGGGCCCGTGGCCGCCATCGGCGCCGCCACCATCGCCATCACCGGCGAGGGCGACTCGCCCCTGGGCCAGAACGCCGACGTCGTGCTGGCCTACGGGCAGGTGGCCGAGGCCTGCCCCCTGGGCCTGGCGCCCACCACCAGCACCACGGTCATGCTGGCCCTGGGCGACGCCCTGGCCATGGCCGTGCTGACCGAGCGCAGCCTCTCGCCCGCCGACTTCGCGCGCTACCACCCCGGCGGCAACCTGGGGCGCTCGCTCATGAAGGTGGGCGAGGTCATGCGCCAGAGCGAGGCCCTGCCGCTGCTGGCGTCGGGCGCGCCCCTGGCCCGCGCCATCGACGTGATGACGTCCACACCGGGCCGTCCTGGCGCCGTGCTGGTGACCGCGGCAGACGGGGGCTTCGCGGGGTTCTACACCGACGGCGACCTGCGCCGGAACCTGCTCACCGGAGCCCAGGGCGGCGGCGACATCCTGGCGCGCCCCATCGACGACTTCATGACCACCTCGCCCGTGACCATCCGGCCCGACGCGCTGGTGGGTGACGCCATGCGCATCCTGCGCGAGAAGCACATCGACCAGCTGCCCGTGGTGGACGAGGGCGGGCGCCCGGTGGGACTGCTGGACGTGCAGGACCTGCTCACCATCCGCGCCTTCGCGTGGTCGAACGGAAACTGAGCGCCATGGACAACGAGGCCCAGCGCCTGGCCCGCTTGGCGCTGATCGTGCTGGATGTGGACGGCGTGCTCACCGACGGCACGGTGCTGCTAGGCGCAGGCGACGAGGAGCAGAAGTCGTTCAGCACCCGCGACGGCGCCGGCCTGGCGCTCTGGCGCGACGCGGGCTACGGCGTCACGTTCCTCACCGGGCGCGGCGGCGCGGCCGTGCGGCGCCGCGCGCAGGAGCTACGCGTGCCACGCATCTGGGAGCACGTGCGCGACAAGGCCGCGGCCTTCGCCGAGATCCTCGAGCACTTTGAGCTGCGCCCCGAGCAGGTGGCCGTCATGGGCGACGACCTGCCCGACCTGCCGCTGCTCAAGCTGGCCGGCTACCGCACCTGCCCCGTGGACGCGGCGGCCGACGTGCTCAGCCGGGTCGACTGGGTGGCGCCCTCGCGCGGGGGCCATGGCGCCGTGCGCGACCTGGTGGAACACATCCTGCGCAGCCGCGGTGAGTGGGACCAACTGGTGGAGCCCCTGGCCTGATGCGCCGGCTGCTCACGTTTCTCGCCATGGTCGTGGCAGGTCTGGCGACCGTGTTCCTGCTGGCCGACGACCCGCTGAGCAGTGACGCAGGCGGCGACTCGCTGACCGGTCGCGCCGGCGGAACGGACCGCGCCATGGCCATCGGCAGCGACGACCAGGAGCGCGACACGCGCGTGCAGATCGGCCAGGCCGAGATCCCGATCATGAGCGAGGTCGAGGTGGCCCCCGGCGTGTTCGAGGAGCACATGGCCTACAGCATCAAGATGGACGGCGCGCGCGTGGGAGCGGACGGGCGCTACCTGCTCGAAAATCCGATCATCACGATCTTCGACCCGGCCACCGACACCTGGCGCGGCGAGGTCCGCGCGCAGACGGGCGTGGTGGACACCGGCCAGTCGTCCGTCGGCGACATGCAGCTGTTCCTGGGATCCACGCAAGCCGACGCCTTTGCCCTGACGGGCGACGTGCGCGGACGCTTCGCGACCCCCGATGGCGAGGCCCACCTGCGCGCCGAGCGCATGGAGTTGCGTGACCGCACCGTCACAGCCGAAGGCCCCGTGCGCTGGTGGCGCGACGACGTGTCCCTGACGGGCATCGACATGTTGCTCGACGACGAGGCCGGCACGCTGACTCTGCAGCGCGACGCCGTGCTTACCACCACGGGTGGTGCCGGCCTCGCGGGCACGGTGCACTCGCCGGACGGCCTGCTCTGGCACCTGCCCGGCGAGAGCGGCGGGCGCGGACACGGCGAGCTGCACGGCCCGGTCACGGGCAGCGGCGAGGACGGCAGCACGTTCTCCTGCGCGCGCATGCTGGCCGACGCCGACGACGGCGCGTTCACGCTGCTGGGGCAGGCGCAGGCCGAGCTGCCCGGTCGCTGGCTGGCCCGCGGACAACAGCTCACGCTGGCGCCCGACGCCAGCGGACAGCTGACGCTGGAGCACGGCCTGGACGCGCACTTCGAGCTGCGCGAACCGGGGCGCGAGGGCTGGCTCGAGAGCGCCTCACTGCAACGCGATGGTCAGGACCTGGTCTCGCCGGTGCCGGTGAGGATCGGTCTGTCCGGCGTGGCCGGCAGCGCGGCCGACCTGCGCTGGAACCCCACCCTGGGCACGCTGCACTGCGGCGCCGACGTGGTGCTGCGCGGCTCGGGCGGCAGGCTTACAGACGCCGAGGTGTTTGCGCCCGGCGGCATGAGCCTCAACGTGCCGCTCGACGCCGACGACCTCATGGCCCAGGCCACGGGCGAGCTGCGCGGGCCGATCCGCGGCAGCCTGCCGGACGGAGGCCGCTTCACATCCCAGCGCCTCGTGCTGGACGGCCCCGGCAACGGCCTGACGTTGCTGGGCGACGCGCACATCACCCGCGCTGACGGCAGCGAACTCCTGGGGGCACGGCTGCTGTTGCTATCCGACGAGCGCGGCCGCCTGGTGGACGCCTCGGGCCGATGCGACCTGCGCTTCCTGGGCGCGCCCGCGGACGAACGGCTGGTGCTGCAGACCCAGTGGCTCGACCTCACGGGCGGCGTGCTCAGCTCGCCCCTGGAGGTGCACGTCGAACAAGGCGGGCTCTCGCTGGAGGGCACGGGCCTGCGCTTCACCGAAGCCAGCGGCGAGCTGGACATCACGCGCGAGGCACACCTGCGCCGCGCCGACCCCAAGCTGCCCGGCGCCTTCGATGAGCTGGACGCGCTCGGCGGCCTGACCTGGCTGCTGCCCGAGGATCGCAGCTTGGGCCCGGCCGCCGGGCACGGCGAGCTGCGCGGCCCGGTCACCGGGACCACCAGCGACGGACTGCGGGTGCGCGCCGCGCGCGCGTTCCTGGACGGCCCCGCGGCGGAGATCCGGCTGCAAGGCGACGCGCACGCGGAGCGCCCGGGCGCGGCGCCCCACTGGCTCGAGAGCGAGCGCTTCGTGCTGCAGCGTAGGCAGGACACCCTGCGCGTCACGTCGGACACAGAGGTGCGCTTCGCGTTCGAGCAGCTCAGCGGCTCCTCCGACGGACTGACGTACGACGAGCGGACGCGGCGCCTGAGCCTACGACAGGACGCGCTGCTGCGCGTGCTCGACGAGGACGGTCGGCAGCGCATGGGTTTGGCCTGTGAGGGCGAGCTGGTCTGGGTCGCGCCAGCGGGCGAGGACCCCCTGCTGATGGGCCACGGCGAGGCGCGCGACGCGGTCACCGCCGTCGACGACACCGGCGCGCGCTTTCTCACCGACCACCTGGTGCTGGACGGCCCGGAGCGCACCATCACGCTGCTGGGCCCGTCGCGCATCGAGCAGATACTGCCGGGGCGCACGCTGGATCTGAGCGCCGTCGAGCGCATCGTCACGCGCCGCGACGAGGCCGGCGCGCTGAGCTGGCTGCAGGCCGAAGGCGAGGCCCACGGCCGCATGCACTCCCCCGACGAGCGCCTGTCGTTTGACGCCGCGCGCGTGCGCGCCGACCTGGCCCAGGGCTCGCTGGTGTTCGACGGCCCGACGCACCTGGAGCGCGAGGCCGACGGCGACAGCTCGAGCCTGGACGGCGCCGACGGCAGCCGGCTGGTGGCGCTGACCGACGCACAGGGGCAGCTCGCCTCGCTGGTGGGCCACGGCGGCATCACCATCGTCACGGGCAGCTTCACGGCGCTGTGCGACACGCTCGACTGGGACCTGCCGGCCGACCACGTCGTGCTGGACGGCAACTGTCGCCTGCTGAGCCTGGCCGGCTGGGTCAGCACCGACCGCATCGAGCTGTGGCCCGAGGCGCAGCGCTCGTACATCCCCGTGCCCGCCACGTCCATCGAAGGCGGGCAATGAGCGTCCGCGCACTGCTGACCACACTGCTGCTGCTCACGTCGCTGGGGAGCCTGCGCGCCCAGGACGACGGCGCGCCGCTGATCGTCAAGCAATCGGGCAGCCAGTACATGTTCGTAGACGAGAACGATCCCGACGTGGGCGTGCTCGTGATCCTGGGCGGCGTTGAGATCGAGAAGGGTCCACGGCGCCTGCTGGGCGACCGCATGGTGCTGCTGATCGACACCAGCGTCGACGCCGGCGGAGACGCCGATGGCCAGGGCGGACAGCTCATCCCCAACGCGCGCCTGCTCGAGGTGTTCGTGGACGGCGACGTGGTGGTCGAGGAAGGTGACGAGCAGGTGGCCGGCGCCGAGGCCGTGCACATCGACAACCGCACGGGCCTGCTGACGCTGCTCGACGGCTCCTGGCGCTCCGGCATGCGTGGCCAACCCATGCTGGTGCGCTTCGAGATCATGCGCCAGTTCACCGGCGGCCGGCGCGAGGTCGAGGGCGCCGAGTTCACGACCTGCGACTACGCCCACGCGCACTGGGGCCTGAGCACGCCCTGGGCGCTGGTGGAGCCCACCGAGGCCGGGCGCATCCTCAAGACATCGCGCAGCGTCGCGCAGGTGGGCGACGTGCCGCTGGTGCCGCTGCCCGGCTTCCACATGAACCTCGACCGCGCGCGCCCCCCGCTGCGTTCGGTGTCGTTCGGCGACAGCAGCCGCATGGGCTTCAAGGTCGAGACCAAGTGGGCCGACGACGCCTCCGCGGCCGCCACCGAGATGGGCTCGTGGTTCGGGGCGGGGCCGGTGGAGGCCGAGTGGGGCCTGGAGCTCGACAGCTACTCCAAGCGCGGACTGTTCACCGAGCCGTCGCTGACCTACCGCAGCGAGACCTCGCACGGGCGCATCCGCGGTTCGTACATCAAGGACAGCAAGAGCAAGGATCACCTCGACCAGCCGGTCGAAGACAGCACCCGCGGACGCTTCGACATCGAACACCGTACGCGCATCGATGAGCACCAGACCGTCGACGTCGAGCTCAGCTACCTGAGCGACCGCGGCTACCAGCAGGAGTACTACGAGAGCGAGTTCCGCACGGAGAAGCAGCAGGAGAGCTACATCAACTACCGCCACGTCGAGGACAACGTGGCCTGGTCGGTGATGGCGCGCTCGCGACTGAACGACTTCGACACGCAGGTGGAGTACCTGCCCCAGGTGGAGCGCCGGGTGGTGGCCGAGACCCACCAAGGCGGCTGGTGGGACGGCATCAACGTCAGCGGCCGCGAGTTCGTGAGCAACGCGCGGTTGCTGCGGGGCGACCCGCCCAGCGGCACGGCCAGCCCCCCCGCCGGGTCGCAGCACGACAGCTCGCTGCGCGTGGGCAGCCGGCGCATCGCCACGCTGCCCTTCGATGTGGGCGGCGATCGCCTGACGGTCTCGGCCGGCTACGACCTGACGGGCTTCTCACGCAGCGCGGAGGCCGACCCGACCGCCCCCAACGGCTTCAACTCCAAGGGCGGCAGCGTCGGCCGCTACGCGCTCTTCGGCGGCGCGAGCTGGTCACAGACCTACTCGGGCGTCGAGTCCGACTACTCCAGCGAGCGCTGGAACTTCGATGGCGTGCGCCAGATCTTCGAGCCTCAGGTGGCCTTCAACAGCGTGCTCGAGCTGAACGAGCGCCCTGAGGACCTGATCGCCATCGACAACGTGGAGGCGCTCGACAAGCTGCAGGTCTTCACGGTGGGCATGCGTCACCGCGTGCAGACGCACCAGCGCGGCCAGGTCGTCACGGTGCTCGACAGCCAGATCGTCATGCCGCTCTTCAGCAATCAGGACCGCGACAACGACGGCAAGACCATGGGCGACGCCACCTTCGACACCCAGTGGAAGCCCGGGGCCGAGCTGTGGGGACTGCGCGAGGCCACCCTGGCGCTGCGGCTCACCGTGGACCCCAACAGCAGCTGGTCCTACACCAAGTCGTACGCCAGCTACACGACGCGCTTCGCCGACAAGGGCACCTTCATGGTCTCCGAGGACAAGGCGCGCCACAGCAACCACTTCGTCACGGCCGGGCTGCAGTGGGAGCTCACGCCCAAGTGGACCGGGGCCTTCTTCATCCAGGAGGACCTGCGCGCCAAGGAGGGCGTCCGGCGCGGCGTCCTGCTGCGGCAGAAGGCGCACCGCTGGCTGATCGACATCGAGCTGAGCCAGCGCCGGGCCGACAGCGTGGTGGACGGTTCGTCCAACCCGGAGGAGCAGATCTCTTTCCGCTTCAAGCCCGCGGTCTTCGACGACGAAGAACAGAGCCTGCTGCATCGCATCTCGAGCGTGTATCGCTGACGCCTGCGGGGCCTCGCCGACGGTCCTCAGCGGGCGGCCGCGGCCCCAGCTCTCGCTGCGACGCCAAAGTCGGCCATCAGCCGACCTATAAATCCCTTTGTGCTAAACTCCACCTTGAGCGCCAGAACTGGCCCTCCCGGCGCCGGCCTGCCCCCTCCCCGGCCGGGGAACCCACACCATGCGCATCCTCTTCTTGTCGACGTACCTGGCCCAAGAGCCCCTCGGCATCATGTACCTGTCGGGCGCCCTGAAGGCAGCCGGGCACGAGACCAAGCTGCTCTTCGTGCCCGACGCGGCCTTCCCGAAGAAGCTCAAGGCGTACGACCCGGGCATGGTCTGCTACTCCTTTACCACGGGCGTGCACAAGCCGGTGGCGGGCCTGAACGCCATCGTGAAGAAGCTGCTGCCCAACGTGATCTCGGTGGCGGGCGGCGCTCACCCCACGGTGGTGCCCGAGTTCATCGAGGAGCCCGGCTTCGACGCCATCTGCCGGGGTGAGGGTGAGGGAGCCATCGTTGACCTGGCCAACGCCATCGAGCGTGGCGAGGACACCACCAAGATCCCCAACATCACATGGAAGGACGCCGACGGCCTGATCCACCGCAACGAGCCGCGGCCGCTGGAGCAGGACCTGGACGCCATCGGGCAGTGCGATCGCTCGTTGGTCTACGACGCCTCCGACATCTACCGCGACAGCGCGCGCAAGGTCATCAAGTCCGACCGCGGCTGCCCCATGAACTGCTCCTTCTGCTTCCACCACGCCTGGAAGACGAAGGTCTACGGCGTCACCAACAACGAGTACGTGCGTCGCCGCAGCGTCGGGCACGTGATCGAAGAAGTCCTGGCCATCCGCGACAAGTACAAGCTGGAGTTCGTGCACTTCCTGGACGACATCTTCAACATCAACAACCGCTGGCTGCAGGAGTTTGCGGACCGCTGGCCAAAGGAGGTCGGCCTGCCGTTCGACGCCATCCTGATGGCCAACATGGTCACGGACAAACACATCCGCCTGCTCAAGCAGGCCGGCTGCGTGTACGCGCGCATCGCCTTCGAGGCGGCCGACGATCACATGCGCAACGCGGTCATGCGCAAGAACACCACCCGCGACCAGCTCATCCGCGCGGCCGAGCACATCCGTGGGCACGGCATCCGCCTGGGCTCATTGAACATGCTGGGCGGCCCCGGCTCCACCATCGAGGACGAGTTCGAGACGGTCAAGCTCAACATCGAGTGCAAGGTCGACCACCCGCTGGTGAGCCTGCTGCAGCCCTACCCCATGACGGACATCAACGAGATGACGGCCGAGATGGGCGTGGCCATGGACAAGTGGGACGAGTTCCCCACGCTGTTCAACCGCACGACCTCCATCGCACACCACAACCGGCACTACTTCGAGAACCTGCACAAGTGGTTCCCGATCGTGGTGCGCAACCCGTGGCTGCTGCCACTCGCCACCCGGGCCATCCGCTGGAAGCTGCTGTGCCGCCCGTTCACCTGGATGTACATGCTCTACAGCGAATGGCTCGTGACGGAGCAGAACACGCTCTTCATGAAGGCCCAGAACAAGCGCGGGCCCAAGACCGTGCCGCTGATCGATTTCTCGCTGCGAGTGGTCAAGAAGGGCTTCGTGCGGCTCGCGACGGTGATCGCCGGCAAGGGCGCCGCGCGCATCGCCATGCGCATCCGTCTCAACGACGAGCGCTCCGTCGCCCACATGGACGAGTAGACCGGAAGCACGATAGCTAGACCCTTGCGAGCCGGGGCCCGGCAGGGAATCATCCGTGCTCACGTGGTGAGAGCGGCCCTTGGCGCTGATCTGGATCAACTCGACCGATGACGTCGCGCGCATGTTGCGCTGGCCCTTGGCGTTCACCTCGCTCAAGTCGAAGCGCGCGCACATCATGCTGCCGATCGCCGAGGGTCATGGCGATCAGACCGATGAGCTGGCCGAGCGCGCAGAGGGCCTGCCCGCCAGCGTAGCCGCAGCCTGCGACGCGCAATGGGGCCCCGACGGCTGGGTCGCGCAGTCGGGCGAGCTGCCCAAGAGCCATGACCCCGACGCGCCGCCGGACGACAAAGAGAAAGAGGAGGAGGACGAGGACGAACGCGTTCAGGTGAAGCTGACGGCGATCGCCCCTGCGACGTTCCTGGACACCGTGCGCAAGCAGCTCGCGGCGGAGGAACACAAGCTGATGTGCGTGGTGCTGGCCCCGGGCCAACCCCCCAAGGGCGACCAGCGTGCCCGCTGGCGCACGCTGCTCTCCGCCATCCGCTGCGAGCTGGTGGCGGTGCGCCTGGGGCGCGAAGATCCCGAAGAAGGGCCACTGCTGGTGCCCGTCGGGCAGGGCATGCACGCGCGCTTCGCCATGCGCCTCGGCGCCGACCTGTCCGACGCCGAGGGCTCCCAGGACGCCGAGGAGGCCGAGAGCGGCAAGGGCGCCGCCCTGAGCCTGCTCTACGTCGAGCCCAACCTGGGCAACGTCTCCGCCTCGGTGGGCCAGCGCATCCTGAACCGCCTCGGTACCAAGGCCCTCGGGGAGCGCTACCCGGGCGCCCGCAAACAGGTCCTCGTCTCCGATGACCTGCCCGGCTCGCTGAGCAAGGAGCGCCACAGGCAGGGAGCCCGCGCCGTGATCATGGGCGCCTCCGTGGCGCGCGCGTTCAGCCGCCAGCTCACCGGATCCACCAGCGAGAGGCTGCTGCGCTCTGACGAAGCCAGCACAGTGGTGATCGTGCGCGCGGCCCTCCCGTTCGTCAGCCACTGGCGCCGCGTGATCGAGGACGTGCTCCAGCGCAGCGTGCCGCAGATCGAGCGTGAGGCGCGCCTCGAGCTGGTCGAGCGTGTGCAGTCCAACTCCATGTGGGACTTCGACTTCTCGTCCCTCATGTGCCTGGCCACGGTGATCGCCGCCGTAGGCCTGATCCAGGACTCCTCCGCCGTGATCATCGGCGCCATGCTGGTCGCGCCGCTCATGACCCCCATGCTGGGCATGGGCCTGGCCATGGCCCAGGGCAACCCGCGCCTGGTGAAGGTGTCCGTGCGCTCGGTCTTCCTCGGGATCGCCGTGTCGTTCGTGTTGGCGCTGATCCTGGGCCTGGTCCTGCCCGGCTTCTACGAACCCACGCCCGAGATGCTCAAACGCAACTGGCCCAGCCTGCTGGATCTGTTCGTGGCCTACGTCTCGGGCCTGGCCGCGGCCTACAGCAGCTCGCGGCCGAACCTTTTGGCGGCCTTGCCGGGCGTGGCCATCGCCGCCGCGCTGCTGCCCCCCATCGCCACCTCGGGCCTGGCCCTGGCCCTGTGGGATCACGACCTCGCGCGCGGCTCCATGCTGCTGTTCCTGGTCAACATGGTCGCCATCGTGGCGGCGTCGGCCATGGCGCTCTGGACCGTCGGCATCCGCAGCAGCAAGGAGGGCACCCGAGCCACGCGCGCGGCCGGTTGGACCACGCTGTTGGCCAGCCTGGCGCTGGGCGTCTTCCTGGGCCTGGGGCGCCCGAAGTACCAGGCCCCGGACCCCGTGCCCGCGCCGCTGATCGAAGAGCTGCGCGCTCGCCTCGCGCCCGAGTGGCGCCTGATCGAGTTGGTGCTCGACAAGGCGGTCGACCCGCCCGAGCTCAAGATCCGCATCGGCGGCGCAAACAACCCGCCTCCCGCAATGGCCGAGGAGCTGCGCGTCCTCGTGCAGCAGCACATGCCCGGGCCCACCGACGTCTACTTGCGTTCGCACTGGGCCGTGGGCGCGTCTCAACCCACAGCCACTGGCGATGGCTGAACCCCGGAGAGCGACCATGCCCAGCCCTTGTCTACCCGATGCGGACGCGACGATGCCGCGGCAGGGCCGCCCAGCCCAGCGCGCTGCTCATCCGGCCTTCCGCTCGGATCGGGCGCCGCGTGCGCTGACCCTGCTCGGGCTGCTGCTGCCGCTGCTGGCCCTGTCATGCCTGGGCGAACGGGCCGACGTGGTGCTCTACTGCGCCGTGGATCGCAGCCACTCCGAGCCGATCGTGCGCGCCTTCGAGCAGGCCACCGGGCTCAAGGTCGACTTCCAGACCGACATCGAGGCCAACAAGTCGGTGGGCCACCGGCGGCGCCTGCAGGAAGAGCGCAACAACCCGCGCTGCGACGTCTTCTGGAACAACGAGGTCGTGCAGACCGTGCTGCTGGCGGACGCGGGGCTGCTGGCGCCCTACGACTCGCCGTCGGCCGTCGACATCCCCGAGGCCTACCGCGATCCCGGGCGCTTCTGGACCGGCATCGCCGCGCGCGGGCGCGTGCTGATCGTGAACACCGACGCGTTCCCCGATCCCGACGCGTACCCCGTCGACAGCGCGGCCTTCCTCGACCCGGCGCTGGCCGGACGCATGGGCATGGCGCGCCCCGTCACCGGCACCACCGCGGCCCACGGCGCGGTCTGGATCGAGACCTACGGCCTCGACGCCACCTTTGAGCGCCTGCAAGCCATGCGCACCAACCTGGTGCGCTTCGGCCCCGGCAACGCGCACCTCATGCGGCTGGTGCGCGACGGCCAGCTCGACTTCGGCTTCACCGACACCGACGACCTGCGCGCGGCGCTGGTGCAGGGCTTCCCCGTGGCGCAGGTCGTGCCCGATCAGGGCGAGGGCCAGCTGGGCCTGATCGTGATCCCCAACACGGTCTCGCTGGTGGCGGGCGCACGCCACCCCGAGGCGGCCCGGCGGCTGATCGATTTCCTGCTCTCGCACGAGGTGGAGGCCATGCTGGCGGCGGGCGAGTCGGCGCAGATCCCGGTGCGGCCCGAGGTGGCCCGGCCCGACCACGTGCTCGACCTCTCGCGCTACCACGTCGCGCAGGTGGACTGGGTGGCCGTGGGCCGGCGCTACGCCCAGGCGGTCGAACAGCTCGAGGCCTGGTTCCAGCAGTGACCTCTCGGGTCGCTATCCTCGCCACGCGACCTGAGACGGTGCTGCAGGACACGGCCCGCGTCATGGACCTGGCGGGCGCCCACGAGCACCTGGACCCGGCGCTCGACACGCTGATCAAGCTGAACCTGTCGTGGACACGTTTCTTCCCGGCCTGCTCGAGCTGGCCCTGGCAGCTGGACGGCGTGGTGACGGCCCTGCGCGCGGCGGGACACGCGCCCGAGCGCATCCTGCCCATCGAGAACGCCACGGTGGTCACCGAGCCGCGCAAGGGCAGCCGGCTGAACCTCTGGGAGCCGGTCATCGCCCGCCACGGGCTGACGTTTCTGCCGCTGACCGAGGTGGAGTGGAGCGCGCACGACTTCGGCGACGAGCTGAAGGTGCTGCCGCGCATCTTCCCCAAGGGCATCGTCGTGCCCACGATGTTCGCGGGCCGGCAGGTGCTGCACCTGCCCACGCTCAAGACCCACGGGCACACGATCACCACCGGCGCCGTGAAGAACGCCTTCGGCGGCCTGCTGCGCGAGGAGCGCCACTACTGTCACAAGCACATCCACGAGGTGCTGGTCGAGCTGGTGATCATGCAGCGCGCGCTGCACCCGGCGCAGTTCGCGCTGGTGGACGGCTCGGTGGCGGGCGACGGCGCCGGTCCGCGCACCATGGTCCCGCGCGAGCGCAACCGGCTGCTGGCGGGGGCCGACCCCGTGGCCGTGGACGCGGTGGGCGCTGCGCTGATGGGCATCGACCCGCTCTCGGTGCCGTACCTGGCCATGGCCCACGAGCGCGGCCTGGGCTGCGCCGACCTGGACGCCATCGAGCTGGTGGGCGACGCCCTCGATCGACCCGTCAGCCCCTTTGCCGCGCGCCGCAGCCTGGTGATCCTGGGCGACCAGTGGCTGCGCAAGGGGCCGCTGCGCTTCCTCGAGCACCTGGCCCTGCACTCGCCGCTGTTCTTCTGGGCGCCTCTGGCCAGCAACATCTACCACGACTGGCTCTGGTACCCGACCGTGGGACGCGCTCGCATCGCGCGCTTCGCCAAGACGCCCTGGGGCCGGCTGCGCCAGCGCTACCGGACCACCGGCGGACCCTGAGCGCGCTCATCGGGCGTACCCGCTGGACCATCTGCAGGCCCTGGCCAGCGCCAGCGGCAGCGCCGCATCGGCCGAGCCCAGGCAACGGACCGGTGGTGCGCAGCCACACCCGCCCAGGCCGGCGCCCCTGCCCTGGGACAAGAGGCCCCGTGGGGCCCCTCAGCAGCCAATGCGGGCTCCGGGCTAGAATGCGCGGCCCACCGATGGAGTCGACCCTGGACGCTGACCAGCCCAGTCGAGAGCTCGTGACCCTGCGCGAGAAGACGGAGCGCCTGCTGAGCCTGGCGGTGCGCGATTTCGAGCACGTGGGAGACCGCTACGAGGTGCCGTACCACTCGACCCGCGTCATGGTGCACCCCCTGCAATGGACCGACGGCCGCACGCTGTTGCGCCTGATCGCCCCGGTCGTGGTGGAGGTCGACGCCAGCCCCGGCCTGTACGAACGCCTGGGTCAGTTGAACAACACGACCATCTTCGGAAAGTACTATCTGCGCGACCGGACCGTGTTCCTCGAGCACAACCTGCTCGGCGAATCGGTGGAGAAGCGCGGCTTCCGCGCCGCTCTGGCGTCGGTCGCACATCACGCCGACCACGTCGATGACGCCCTGCTGGCGGAATTCGGCGGTCGCCGTTGGAGCGAGCATGCCTGACCCGACTGATCCCATCGTGACCCTGACCACCTTCACGGGGCGCGGACGCAGCGACGAAGTGCAGCAACTCGTCGAGCTGATCAAGGACGTGGCGCTGCGCCTTGGGCACGACATCCTGGCGCTCGAACACCTGATGGTGGTGGGCTCCGAAGCGGGCGTGGAGGAGATGGCGCGGCACGTGCCGGGGCTCTCCGCCTTCCGCGAGGCCCTGCTCGACAGCCTGTTCGACGACCGCGAGCAGTTCCAGTACGCGGGCAAGGAGGGCGAGGAGGGGCCGCACATCACCACAGCCCTGGCCAACGTGCTCGAGCGCATCGACGGCGGCGAACGCTGCCAGGATCTGATGGTCGAGGTCATGCTGGGCGAGTCGCCGCGCATCGCGCGCGCCGTGGAGTACTCGCGCGGGCGCGAACCGGACGTGATCCCGCCCGACACCATGACGCTGGAGCGCGTGCTCTCGGCCAGCGACGCAGGCGCGTCCAGCGTGCAGCCCGAGCCCGACGCCAGGCCCGATCACAGCCACCAGACCGCGCCGCGCCGCGCCCCCGACGCCCCCGACATCCCGCTCACCGAGAATCTGGGCATCGAGGCGGCCGACGACCCGCCGCTCGTGGGCCGCGGCGATCTGTGCGACCAGGTCGCGCGCATCCTGCTGCGCTTTCACCAACCCGCGGTGCTGCTGGTGGGCGCCGCCGGCGCGGGCAAGACGGCCTTTGTGCGCGGGCTGGCGTCCGCCGCCCTGCGCGGGGCCATGCCGGCGCTGGACGGCTACACCTTCTACAAGCTCAAGCTGCTGGACCTGGTGGCGCAGAGCCACCGCGGCCAGGACCTGCACAACCTGGTCGACCAGATCCTGGTGGCCATCGGCCAGAACGAGAAGGGCGTACTGGTCGTCGACGACCTGCACCTGCTGGTGGCCAAGCAGGGCTACCCGCTCATGTCCGACGTGATCGACACCATCAAGATGCACATCAGCAAGGGCAACACCCGGGCGCTGCTCACCGTCGAGGCCAACCAGTACGGCAAGTCCTTCTCGAGCGACTCGTTCTACGGCTCCCAGATCACGGTCAAGCAGCTGCCCCTGCTGGAGCGCGCCGAGCTGGCTGAAGTCGCGGTGGTCTACCGCCCGCGGCTCGAGCAGCACTTCGACATGTCCATCGAGGACGAGACGCTGGATGCGGCCGTGGCGGCCTCCGCCGCAGAGGAGGCGCCCGACTACTCCCCGCCCGGGTCCATCATCCGCCTGCTGGACGAGGCCTGCGCCATGGCCCGCTCCGAGAACGCCGAGAAGGTCCAGGCCGCCCACGTGCAGGCCTGCCTCTCGCAGGATGAGCGCTCTCCCGGTCATCACGACCGCGTCCTGCTGCGCGAGATCGAGCAGCGCCTGTCGGAGCGCGTGCTGGGGCAGGAGCTGGCCGCCGGCGTGGTCGGGCGACGCGTGCGCCTGGCCAAGATGCACCTCGACCGCAAGCCCGAGCGCCCCGACGGCGTGTTCCTGTTCATGGGGCCGTCGGGCGTGGGCAAGACCGAGCTGGCGCGCACCCTGGCGCGCACGCTCTACGGTGACGAGAGTCGCCTCGTGCGGCTCGACATGAGCGAGTACATGGAGCCCCACTCGGTGGCGCGCATCATCGGCGCGCCCCCCGGCTACGTGGGCTACGGAGAGGACGGCGCGCTCACCGGCCCCGTGACCAAGCTGGGCCACTGCGTGGTGCTGCTGGACGAGATCGAGAAGGCCCACCCGCGTGTTCTCAATCTATTCCTGCAGGTGTTCGATGACGGGCGCCTGACCGACAGCAAGGGTCGCCTGGTCGACTTCAGCGACACCGTGCTGATCATGACCAGCAACATCGGCCGCGAGCTGTACGCCATCCACGGCGGCACGCCCATCGGCTTCGGCGGCAAGCTCGACAGCGAGGAGGACGGCGTCGACGGACAGCCCGTGCGCGACGTGGTGCAAGATCACCTGCTGCGCGTGCTGCCCAGCGAGTTCGTCAACCGCATCGACGAGATCGTGCCCTTCCGCGTGCTCGACGAGGGCGACATCGCCACCATCGCCGAGCACCTGCTGGCCGCCGAGGTGGAACGCTGGAAGCTGCGCGGCAAGACGGTCACGTTCGGCCCGGACGTGCCGCGCCTGATCGCCACCTCCGGCTACGACCCGCGGCTGGGCGCGCGCCACGTCGAGCGCAACCTCGAGCGCCTGGTCATCAGCACCATGAGCGACGCCGCGGTGACCGACGGCTTCAGCGAGGTCAAACGGCTCGACCTCAAGGTGGTCGACAACGCGGTCTGCCTGAGCCTGGACGGCGAGCCCTTTCAGTGCCTGACGCACCGCGGCGAGTCGACGCGACCGGACAACGGCGAGAGCTGACGCGTGAGCGCGGGTGTGCGCGCCGAGCCCTCGAGCTGAGCGCGCGACACGACCTCATGGCGAGCGCGCTCAGCCGTCGGCGTGGCTGCGCTCGGCGCGGCCGGGCGGTCACGACCGAGGGCGTGTCTCAACCTGCCCGGCTGCGGTGCTCCGCCGCGATGGCCTTGAGCCCCTGCGCCAGCCGCGCGATGACGGCGTCGCGCTCGAAGCGCAGCATGTCGTCCGGATGCAACGCCGCGACCATGGCGGCCTCGCTTGCGGGATCGGACAGCAGCGGCGAGAGCTCGGCGCACAACGACGCGCCGCTGCCATCGAAGATCAGGCCGTTGCGGCCGTGGTCGATCAGCTCGGGCACGATGCCCACGGGCGTGGAGACCGACGGCGTGCCGCAGGCCATGGCTTCGGGAACGACGCGCGGGCCGCCCTCGCTGTAGGAGGCGCAGACCAGGAAGCGCGCCTTGCGATAGACGTCGGCCAGGGCGGCTGCGTCGGGCACCCACTCCACGTGGTCGAGGCGCTCGGCCACACCGAGACGGGCCGCCAGCGCCTCGATGGCGGGTCGCTGCGGGCCGCGCCCCACCAGGCGCAGGCGCAGGTCGTGGCCCTGCGCCACCAGCCGCGCCAACGCGCCCACGATCTCCAGGATGCCCTTGTTGGGCACCAGCCGCCCCACGAACAGCAGGTCGACGTCAGGCGCGGGCCGCGTCTCCGCGGGACGAAAGGTCGCGACATCGAGGTACAGCGACGTGAGCACGTGGATGCGCTCGGGCGGCACGCCCCAAGAACGCAGCAGCGCCGGCAACTCCTGGCTGTTGACCACGCGAAAACCGGCGGCGCGTGTGCGCGCCCAGCGCGCGTAGAGCCGCGTCATGGGCTTGTCGATGCGCTCGCGCAGGTTGGCCGGGCGCGGGTGCCCCGGCACGTGATGGATCTCCGCCACGTACGGGGTGCCGGTGCTCTTGGAGATACGCCAAGCACCCAGGCCGTTGTAGAAGGGGTTGTAGTCGTGACTGGTGATCACGGTGTACGGGCGCTCGGCGGCCAGCGCGCGGCCGGTGGCCGCGATGAAGCCCGCCTGCCTCAGCTTGCCCGTGGTCGGGTGGTGCAGGTGCACGTTGCCGAAGACCTGCGTCGACTCGATCTTCGTCGGGCGCCTGCCGATCACGTCCACGCGGTCCCAGTGCCGGTGGAACGACTCCAGCATGTAGTAGAAGGGCCCGCGCTCGCCGGCCACCACCGCGCGATCGGCGCTGACCATCATGACGTTGCCGAGGCTGCCGCTGCTCATGACTGCGCCCCGCCTCGGAGCGGCGAGCTGCCGGGGATCGGCACGATCCGCCCCTGCGCGGCTGGCACGGGGCTCAGGGCTCCCACTCGCCCAGGATGTCGCGCGCGGTCTCGACGCCGGCCCGCATGGAGCGCGCCATGTTGTTGTACCAGAACTGTCCGGAGCGCCCGATCGAGCGCAAGTTGTCGAAGCGGTCGAGCTGCTCCCAGATGCGGCTCAGCTTCTCGCGGTAGTCGAGCGGGTAGACCGGATAGCTGTCGGGCACGAACATGAAGCGCGTGTCGCTGATGTCGCCGGCCTTGCACACGCCCAGGCGCTCGAGACTCTGCGCCACGTGCTGCTTGAGCTTCTCGCGCTCGGCCTCGTCGCGGAAGTCACCGCGCGTGATCTCCACGCACAGGCTGTCCTTGCCCTCGGGGCACAGCCCGTCCACCGAACGGTTGGGGTAATAGATGCGGTTGAAGGCGATGCCCTCGTCCGGGATGTACGAGTAGAGCTCCTCGCCCTGCTTGATGCGCCCGTCGATCTTCATGAGCACCAGCAGGATGGTCAGGAAGGGCAGGTCCTCGCGATCGATGCCGGTCAGCGAGCACATGCGGTGGATCGAACCGGTCCAGATGACCTGCGCCGGGTTGAGCACCTCGCCGCCGTCCCAGCTCACGCGCGTGACGTGGTTGTCCTCGACGTCGAAGTCCACATTGGCGGCGTTGAGCTCCAGCCGCCCGCCGCGCTCGACGTAAGCCTCCGCCACGCGCTCGCAGATCGTGCCCACGCCCCCGGGCGGGTAGAGCACCTGCTTGTGCGACTTGTTCAGCACCGTCCTGGCCAGGCCCTGCACGATCTTGAAGATGCGCGTGAGGCCGGTGGGGTTCTTGCCGTCCGCGGCGCCGTCCTGCGCGCGCTGCCGCTGCTGCTCAACCTGGCGGCGCACGCTGGGGTAGCGGTCGAGATAGCGCTCCACCAGCTCGGGCTCGAGCTGCAACGCCTTGTCGCGCTTGACGTCAGACACGTTGTGGATGGTGCGCGAGGTCTGGTTCCACCAGTCGCGGTGCAGACCCTCGGCGGAGCCGCGGGCAGGCACCTTTTTGGACAGATACGGCCCCAGGAAGATGTCCCACATCTTCTGCCCGTACATGCCGCGCATGTACTCGCCGGCCACGTAGCTGGTGGGCAGCGAGCGCTGGATGCTCTTCTTGAGGAAGGTCAGGATGGCCGACGGCGGCAGCTTGAAGGCGGCGTCCGGGCCAGGCGGCCAGGGCACCATGGAGCGCTTGATGCGGGCGGCGATCTTGAAATCGATGGCGCGCCACTCGCCGGGCTTGAGCGAGCCCTTGATGAGCTCGTTCACGTCATCGCTGACATCCAGAAAGAAGTAGTGCGGCCCGACATCGAAAATGTGCTCGTCAAAGGCCACCGAGCGGGCCAGCCCACCCACCTCGGGCTTCCGCTCCAGCAGCACCACCTCGCGCCCGGCACGCCGCAGGGTGGCAGCGGCCCCGAGCCCGGCCATGCCAGCTCCCACGATGACGATCGGTCCGGAGAGGGCGTCTGGGGGGCTCAAGGCGGCTGTTCGAGGCGGAAAATGGCCGGGCATCATACCCTGGAGAGCGGCGTCTCAGTCACAGGGCGTAGCGTCTGGAGCCGCGGCGTGAGCCTGCATCGACCACCCGCGGTTAGAAATCCATCAAACTTCGTCAAATCAGGCAGCCAATCCGACCGATGAAGAGGTGGACAGCCACGGGAGGCCCCGTCGAGACGGGACCACCTCCAGGCTACGCAGCCACCATTCGACACAGAGAGCTTGATCCATGGACCTGATGCGCGCGACGAAGATGTCACAGAACCTCAAGGCGCTGTGCGACGTCAACCGGATCCGGATCCTGGAGATCCTCGTTCAGGGCGAGTTCTGCGTGACCGATCTGGTGGAGCGGCTGCAGATCGACCAACCCAAGGTCTCGCACCATCTGGCCATCCTGCGCTCGGCCGGCGTGATCCGCAGCCGGCGCGACGGCCGGCACATCAATTACTCGATCCGCCCGGCGGTGCACGAGCGCCAGCTGGCGCAGCCAGGCCCCATCGATGTATTCAACCTGGGGTCGCTGTCGGTGAGCTTTCGCTTCCACGAAGGCGCCGTCTCCGGCGACACCTCGCCGACGACCGGAACTCGTCCGCCCAAGCCAGCCCAGGACGCCGACGGTGCGCTCGAAATGAGCGCCTGAGGCTCGCCTCAGGCGACCTCACCGCCGTTGTGCTTGCGCGGCGTCACTGAGGAGCTGCCGTCGGGGCGATGCTGCACCTCATCGACCTTCTTGTGCTTGCGCAGCTCGTACTCGAAGCGCGCGTTGGCGGGCGCGTAACGCAGCCTGCCCTCGCGGCACTCGGGGCAGACCCAGTCCAGCAACGCCGACATGTCGGCGTCGTAGTGGGTCAGCATGTTGTTGTTGCGGTTCACCCAGCACTCGTGGAGGCACTTGGGGTTGTCGCACTCGAACTTGAGCAGGGACAACATGGTGCTCTTCATTTCTGGGGTCCTCTCCCGTGAGGGGTTGGCGGCAAGCCGGGAATTCTAGGCCGGTTCGCGCGTCTGGCAAGGCTCTGGCCAGGATTGAGCGCCAGAATGGGCCGGCCCGCGGCCACCCGTTCTGGCGCTGGGTCACGATTCGGCGGTCTCAGGGGCCCTTCTGAGCGTCGGACCCGGCCACCAAGCGCTCCTGTTCGATCCGCGAGAGACGCGCTTCGTCCACGTCTCCGGTGGGGTAGTGGCCCGAGAAGCAGGCGTTGCAGGTGCTCTCGATCTCCGGGTTGCCCTCGCACACGGAGCGGATCAGGTTGGGCAGCGCCTGATAGACCACGCCGTCGGCGCCGATCTCCCGGGCGATCTGGACCTCGTCGCGATCGCGGGCCACGAACTCGTTCTTGGTCGACATATCGATGCCGTAGATGCATGGGTAGCGCAACGCGGGCGACACGGACGCAAAGTAGACCTTGCGGGCCCCGGCGCGCCGAGCCAACTCGACGATCTGCCGGGACGTGTTGCCGCGCACGATGGAGTCGTCCACCAGCAGCACGTCCTTTCCCTCGAACTCCAGCTGGATCGAGTTGAGCTTGGCCCGGATGGAGGCCTTCCGGGCGGCGTTGCTGGCCATGATGAAGGTGCGGCCGATGTAACGGTTCTTCACCAGGCCCTCGCGATACTTCATGTCGAGGGCGCGAGCCATGGCCTGGGCGGAGGTGGTGGCCGACTCCGGCACCGGAATGATGACGTCCGCGTGCCAGCCGGTGGCCTGCCAGATGGGCGCCATGAGCTCGCCCATGCGGATGCGCGCCTTGTAGACGCTGACGCGGTCGAGGAACGAATCGGGCCGCGCAAAATAGACGTACTCAAACAGGCAGGGGCTGTGCTCGCGCTGGGTCAGTTGGCTGCGGTGCAGGACGCCTTGGCGGTCGATGAAGATGGCCTCGCCCGCCGCCAGATCAAAGGTCTCGTGGAAGTCGAGCACATCCATCAGCACGCTCTCGGAGGCCACACACCACGAGGAGCTGCCGTCCTTGAGCTGTCGCCGGCCGACGATGATGGGCTTGATGCCGTACGGATCGCGGAAGGCGTACATGCCCTCGCCGGCCACGATGCCCACCACGGAATAGGCCCCACGCACGCGCTCGAACACGCCTTCGACGCTGCGGAACACGTGCTCGGGCTTGAGCTGCTCCACGCGCTGGCTCGCCAGCTCGTCGCCAAAGACCTTGAGGATGCCCTCGAGGTCGCAGGAGCTGTTGACGTGCCAGTGCGAACGCGAGGACATGTCCTCGCGGATCTCGTCGAAGTTGGTGACGTTGCCGTTGTGCGCCATCCCGATGCCGAACGGATAGCTGATGTCGAACGGCTGCGCGTCGTTGTCGCTGCCCAGACCGACGGTGGGGTAGCGCACGTGGCCGATGCCCGCGTACCCGGCCAGGGCCTCGATGTCGTCGCTGCTGAACACGTCGCGCACCAGGCCGCCGCCCTTGCGCGTGTGGAAGGAGCGGCCGTCCCAGGTGAGGGCGCCAGCCGCGTCCTGGCCACGGTGCTGAATGGCGACGAGTCCGGTGAGCAGCTGCTGAGCCAGCTCGCCGGGCTCAGAGCCGTAGATGCCGATGAAGCCGCACATGGAGGAGCACCTCGGGGGAGCGCCCGATTCTACCGTGACCGCAGCGCAGGGCGGCAGGGGGTGTGCAGAGGTCACGCGCCGGTGCGGCGACTGAGACCCTGGGGCGGTCCTTGGCGCCGGGACCCGAGCGCGGGGCAGCAGCGCTCAGGGGGCGAGAGCGAGCGCTGGCCCCCGCCGCGGCGATCCCGGCCTGTGCGTGACCTCGTAGCGGCGGCGGACGGCGCTGCGCTATCCTGCGGCGCTCCTCTCCGCCTCCCCGCCGAATCCTGACCATGCTCCTGATCGCCAGCCTGCTCGCCTCTGCCTCCCTGTTGCTGCCCCAGGACGAAGGCAGCGCCGCCACCACCGACACGGTGCGCACGTTTCTGCAGCAGGCTGAAGCCGCGCTCTACAACCCCACCGGCGACGGGCTGCAGACGCTCTCGTTCGTCGTGCCGATCACCTTCCCGCGGGACCAGTTGAACGAGATGATGGCGCCTTCCGGTCAGAAGCTGCCGGAGGGCACGCCCGAGACCCTGCGCCTGGCCCACTCCTCCGTGACCTGGGAGGCCGACGGCAGCCCCCAGCTGAGCGGCAGCGTGAGCGACGACTTCCCGCCAGCCCTGGCCATGATGCGCGCCCAGATCCAGGGCTCACTCGATCGCATGGGCAAGCAGGTCCTGGCGGTGGCGCTGAACAAGATGGTCGAGTTTGGCCCCCTGCTCGAGAACTTTGATGCGGCCTTCGACGGCGCCGAGGGGGACGACCTGCGGGTGCTCTTCACGCGCAAGCCAGGCACCGTCGCCACGGTCATCCCGGCGGACTCCATCGTCTGGCTCTTTGATCAGGACGACAACCTGCCCGTGGGCAGCCAGATGAGCTTCTCGCAGAAGGGCCCCATGGGCGAGATGACGATGGACCTCAAGACCCGCTTTGAGTGGAAGCCCGCGCGCGGCGATGACGGCGCGCTGATCCTGTCGGCCATGAGCGCCACCAACAGCTTCGGTGCCATGACCATGAAGCAACGCACCGTGTACCGCCACGCGGAGCAGCAGGGCGTGATCATGCTGACCGGCTACAGCGAGACCGTGTCGCAGGAAGGCCCCATGGCCGCCCCGGCCGACATGACCAAGCAGGTGGAACTCGAAGGCCTGAGCGTCAACAGCGGAGCCAGGGGCGCCGAGGGCTGAGCGCAGCCCGGCCGCGCGGCGTTTGAGACAGGGTCACTGGCTGTGTGGCGACGTCAGCCCCCGGGCGGCGTGCCGTCACGGGACCGAGCTTGTTGCGCGCGGCTCGCCGGCGGCCCCGTCAGAGGTCTTCGGGGTGGGCCTGTTCCAACGCCGTGAAGACGCGATCGAAGCACGCGATCAGCTCGTCGACCTCGCGCGTCAACACGTCGGCCAGCAGCAGCAAACGGATGCGTGATAGCTCGCCCGGCTGACCACAGCCGAGCAGCTTGAGGCCCAGCTTCCAGCCAAGATCGACCACCTCGTCGCGGTGCCTGACGGTGAGGCCCCACATGCCTCCCAGTCCGCTGAAGGCCGGGAAGACATCGGAGTGCGCGGCGGACAGCTCCGCCAGCCGCATGCGCACGTACTCGCCCTTGAGCGCTGAGTTCTCCAGCAACGTGCGGCCTTCGAACAGCGGCTCGGGGCGCTGGGCCAGCACGGCCCAGGTGGCGTAGGCCATGTTCACGTCGAACAGCTTGCCGCTGCCGAACGTGTTGCTGTGCCAGCCGGGGTGGCAGTCGTCCACCAGCTCGGTGCGCGCCACGGTGATGCCCAGCACCGCGGCCTTCGCGGTCCAGACGATGTCGGGCGTCACACCGAAGTGCTGCACGGCGTACAGGCAGCCCGTGCGTCCAAACGACTGCACCTCGTCGACCGCCAGCAGGATGCCGTGCTGCCGGCAGGTGGCGGCAATGCCGGACAGCCAGGCCTTGTCCGCCAGCCTGTAACCGCCCTCGCCCTGGTAGACCTCGGTCGCGAAGAGCGCGGCCAGATCGACGGGCACGCGGCCCTCCGCGATGACGCCCGCGACGCCGCCGGGCGCCGCCAGGATCTCCGTGATGGGTCGCGTGTCGAGCAGCGCTTCCAGGTCGCCCGGGTCGCCGTTGAAGCTCAGGCGCCGGCACCAGCGCGACTTGGAGAAGCCCAGCTGGTGCGCCTTCTTGCTGCGCGTCAGGTTGAGCACGCCGAGCGTGCGCCCGTGGAAGGCCTGGTCGCAGCCGAACACGAAGAAGGGGTAGTCGCAGTACACCGGGTCGGGCAGCGAACTGTCCGCGTCGAAGAACGTGTCGCGCGCGATGCCCAGGTCGGTCATGACCTCGGCCAGCACGTCCTCGCCGTGGTTGCGCAGGAAGCGGCGATAGGCGTGCAGCTGCGCCAGCTTCAGACCGGCCTCACCCGCCTCGGCGCCGCTGTTGGAGAAGAAGCAGCGCGTCGTCCCCAGCTCGGGCAGCGCAGCTTGGGTCAGGTCGTTGACCACGCGCGCCAGCTCCTGCGGCGTGTGCAGGCCCTCGATGGGCGTGCTGAACACCTCGTAGTCGTCGGTGTTGATCTCGCGCCGAAAGGCCAGGCCGTGGTCCACCAGCAGCCGCGCCGTGCGCTCGAACTCCGTGTGGTGTTCATCGATCAGCTTCTGCGCCACGCCCTGATACAGGTCGATATACGCACCGCCGGGCGAGTCCACGAACATGCCCGACGTGGGGTAGCTCAGGTCGAGCACCGGGCTCGCGTCCTCGAGCGTGCTGGGCATAACCTGGGACACGTGGTCGGACTTCACGTCCTCGTGCGCAGGTTGCTTGACGCCGCCCTCGGGCACGCAGGCCGTGCCGCGATTGATGCGCCGCCCACAGCGCTCCTGATCGGGGAACGCCAGCCGATCGTTCTCGGCCAGCAGGTCGTAACCGTCGATGATGACGCGGTCGGTGGACTTCACAGCAGTTCGATCTCCTCCTTGCGCTGAGGCCGCTCACAGTAGTGGCACAGGATGCGCAGTGGGTCGGAACGCAACACCACGAACTTGGTGCGTACGCGCTCGTCGCTGGTGATGCACGACGGGTTGGGGCAGCGGATCAGGCCCTCGATCATCTTGGGCAACGTCGGCGTGAACTTCTCGACGACCTGGAACTCGCGGATGATCGAGAACGTCGCCGAGGGTGAGATCAGCGCGATCTTGCTGACCTCCTCGGGCGTCACCTCTCGGCGCTCGATCTTGATGATGTCCTTGAGCGGGAACTTGCCGCTCTCGAGGTTGAGGCCGATGGTCACCGCGCCGTCGAACTTGATGCCCAGAACCGAGAGCACCTTGAGCGCCGTGCCCTTGACCAGGTGGTCGATCACAGTGCCCTCACGCAGGGCGCTGACCTTGATGCTCGGTTCGGTGGTCTGGTGATCAGGCACGGTGGGCTCCCAGCAGCAACGACAGCACGGCCTTGCGCACCGTGACGCCGTTGCGCGCCTGGTCGAAGTAGGCCGACCCAGGATAGCCGTCCAGGTCGGTCGAGATCTCGTTGAGTCGCGGCAGCGGGTGCATCAGCGTCAGGTCGCCACCGATGCGCTCGATGGCCGCACGGTCGATTCGGTAGGCGTTCTTGACCTTCTCGTACTCAACCGGATCGGGGAAGCGCTCCTGCTGGATGCGCGTGGTGTAGATCACATCCACGTCCGACGCGATCGAGAAGAACTCCTCGTCCTCGGTGTAGACCGTGCCGCGATCGTCGAGCTCTTCGATGAACGCCGGCGGAATACGCAGCGACGAGGGCGAGACCAGGAACAGCTCGTTGTCGAAGTGCGTCAGCGTCTCGATCAGCGAGTGCACCGTGCGGCTGTACTTGAGGTCGCCGATGAACGCGATCTTGAGGTTGTCGAGCCGCCCGCGGCGCTTGCGCATGGTGTAGAGGTCGAGCAGCGTCTGGGTCGGGTGCTGGTTGGTCCCATCGCCGGCGTTGATCACCGGGATCTCGGTGCTCTCGGCGGCCAGGCGCGCCGCGCCCTCCATCCAGTGCCGGATGAGGATCAGGTCGCAGTAGTTCTCGACCACGCGAATGGTGTCGGCCAGCGACTCGCCCTTGGCCGTCGACGAGACCTTGGCGTCCGCGAAGCCGAGGTCCGTGCCGCCCAGGCGCTGCATGGCGGACGAGAACGACAGGTGCGTGCGCGTGGACGGCTCAAAGAACAACGTGCCCAGGATGCGGCCCTTGAGGATGGGCTCTTCGTAGCCCTCGAAGTGCTCAGCCTCATCCAGGAACGCGATCAGCTCTTCGCGATTGAAGTCGCGCATGGAGACCAGGTCGCGACCGACGAACGAGAGGGGTTGCACAGCCACGAAGTGCCTCCTGGGTGAGCGGATGCCCAGCGATCAGTCTATCGCGCCGCCGGGGTGAGATCCCGCAGCCGGATCCAGGACGTCGCTCGCGCGCCGCTGGCGGCGTGGTTGGGGCGCGCCGCCGACGCTGTGGAGTGGGCGCGTGATCGGCACGGCGCCGGCGCTCCCAGCAGCGACCGTGGCCCGCTCGCGCGAGCCCTGGCGCTCAGCCGGCGTCCGGCGTCGCCTGGCCGATGGCCGCCAGGCAGCGCCGCTCGGCCTCGTCCATGGCGGCCGCCAGACGGGGCCGGTGCAGCTCGAGCATGCTCTCGCGATCGGCGTCCCGGGGGATGACCAGCTCCTCGCCGAGGCAGATCGCCACGCGCGCGAAGGGCTTCCCGATGATGAGCCGATCCCAGCTGCCCAGACGCCAAGCCCGGTCCACCGCCACCGCCAAGGGCACGATGGGCCGCCCGGTCATGGCCGCCGTGAAGAGCACGCCGTCCTTGAGCTCACGCCGCGGACCACGGGGACCATCCGCGGTCACGCACAGGTCGATGTCCTGCTGGCGCCCGGCGCGCAGCAGCTCGCGCAGCCCCTGGGCCCCCCCTCGCGTGCTGGACCCGCGCGCCAGATTGTAGCCCTGGCGTTCCAGCACCCGCGCGATGGTCTCGCCGTCGCGGTGCGTACTCACCAGCACACAGATGCCCTCACCGCGCATCGCCCCGATGCCAAGCCAGAGCATCTCGTGCCAGGTGGCGTAGATGCAGCGCACGTCCTGCCCCGCCTCGCGGCGACGAGTGTAGGAGGGCTGCAGCCGCTCGATGCGGTAGCTCGTCGTCAGCGCACGGTGCAGACCGTCCGCCACCAAGGTGCTCAGCCCGAGCTTGAGCTCATCGCGCCGCGTGCGTTGCTTCTCGCGAGCCATCGCAGCGGACGCTAACCGCTCCTCACGTCCGGTGGAAGGGCGAGCACGACCGGCGGATCCATGCGGAGCCACCAGCCGTGACTAGTCATCACCCGTTGCGAGTGGCAGCGGCCGCTTGCAACGGCCGAGCAGCTGGATCGACCTCAGAACTTGAGGATGTCGTCTCCGGTGCCGTTCTCGTCAATGCCGTTGGGGCCGATGCTCCAGAGCTTGGGCATGAGCTTGCGCTTCTTGGGATGCGTTTCCATGGCGAAGCGATAGCTGTTGCCCCACGGATCCAGCGGCAGCACGTCGTGCTGGTAGACCCCGCCCGGGTACTCGTCGAGCGGCCGCATCAGATCCTGCAACGAATCGGGGTAGCCGCCCTCGGTGATCTTGAAGATCGTGATGGAGGCCTTCAGCTCGCGCAGATCGAACTGCACCTGCTCGCTTGGATCGATCTCGACCTCGATCTCGTCCAGGCTGATGCCCAGTTCCTGGCCGGCAGCCAGCGCGCCCGCGATGAGCGCGAGCGGGAGCATGTCGCTCATCCGGAACTGCGACACGGAGCGCGACACGTCGAGCCCGTCCTCGGTGCGGTAGATACCCGTGAAACTCTCGGTGAGGTGCTGCCCGATGGTGCTCTCGAGCGGCAGCTTCGAGAGGTCGATCGGGAGCCCCGACAGGCCCGGGATCATGGCGGCCGCACCGGTCAGCTGCGGGTACTGCGTGCCGAAGCTCGCCCTCAGATCGGTGTAGGAGACCCCGCTCACAGCGCCCTGAACTTCGAGGCTCGTGACGAAGGTCTTGAGTCGGTCGTTATCCCACAGGCTCTCCGACGCCGAGGCGCCGTTGAGGATCGACTTGAGCTGGGTCTCGTTGCTGGAGAACACGATCTCGCCGTCACGCAAGGCGAAGGCTGGCTGCATCATCATGCCTACCGGCGTGGCTGAGAGATCGATGCGGTAGTAGCTGCCGCTCTCGTGCTCCTGTTCCTGCAGCGACAGCGGCATGCCGACCTCCGCGGACACGGCATCGAGCAGCACGCTGAGGGCGCCAACAAAGCGCTCGCCGTCGGCCAGGCCCACGCGCACAACGGTGTCAGGCGCGCCCATGAGGCCATGGCCAGGCACGGCATACGTCACGAGGCGCCCGTGCACGTTTCCCAGCACGTCGTTTCGCAGACTGTAGTCACCCATCAGCCCGTTCAGCGCCGAACGGGCCGCCTCAGCGGCCTGCGGCTCGACCTGATCCATGGTCGCGACCACGAAATCGTACATGTCGACGAACTGCGTACCCAACGACATGGCCGACGCGCCGATCGCGTCGCTGGGGATCTCGGAGAAGACCGAGACGTCCAGCGCTGCGCCCGGCGCGGCGAGCTTGGACAGCAAGCCGGGAACGCCGGGGTCGATGCTCGCCACGCTCGTGCCGTAGACCAGCCCGTCGCTCCCCACGGCGCTCGTGCCACCCATCATGTCGATGGCGGTGAAACCCATCGAGTCGAACACGCTCAGGATCTTCTGGGCGTCTTCGGGCGTGACCTCTCCGCTCATCGGCAGGCCCATGGAGAGTCCCATGCGCACGATGCCCGCGATGGGCGCCGCGCGCACGAACCACGACGATCCGCCAGGCAGCAGTCCGCCGGCGGCTTCGACCATGAGCCTGTACTCGGGCGCCTCGGCCAGGCTCGGCCCCGTGGCCGTGCCGTTGATGCGATCAATGATGCCGTGCAGCGCCTGGGGCGACGTTGTGACGACCACGAGCTGATCGAAAGTGCCCAGGCACAGCGTGCCATAGGGTGAGGCCTTGGCGAGGTAATCCACCCCGCCGTACGAGCCGTTGGCATCGGGCAGCGGGATCTGGCTCCAGAGCGAGGCGAGCATCTCGCCCATGTCCATGTCGATCAGCTCAACGCCGATGGCCATGCCGACCTCGGGCACCATGGGAGCGCCCGGCGCACCCGCAGTGGGCATGCCGATGTGCGTCACGGCCACGAAGGTCCGACCCACCGGAGGCGCGGTGTCGCTGCTGAGCGACAGGAACGTGTCGGTCTCATCGAGCGCGATGTCCGCGCCCAGGCCCAGCTCAGCCGCCGCCGCCTGAAGCTGGTCGGTCTCGTCCTTCATCATGCCCAGGCCCGCTGCGATGACCTGATTGGCAGCCGCCAGCGGCTGGTTCAGGAACGCCTTGACCTCGCCCTCGCGCAGGATGCGCGCCATGGCGGTGTTCTTCGAGGCCTCAAAGCCAGCCTGCACGCTCGTCGAGCCGAAGTAGATCAGGGTGTTGGCGGGCAAGAGCTGAGCTGGATCGTCAGAACCCGCCGGAAGTGCAGCGGGGACAAGAGCCAGGGCCAGGAGAGTCGAGAGCATCTGGAACTTCCTCCGTGTCGGAGTGCGGGCGCCGCGAAGGCCGGGGAGTCGCGCCCGGAAACGGGATCGCTCGCGCGGCAGCATGAACGGCGCATGATCTCTCAGAGAGGCGTGATAGAGCAACCGGGTGGCACTCCAGCCACGGACACGACACCCCAAGCGCACACCCGGAGGGAATGCCTTGCGCCGTCTTGCGCCGTCTTGCGCCGTCTTGCGCCGCCTTGCCCGTCTTGCCCGTCTTGCCCCGCCTTGCCCCGCCTTGCCCCGCCTTGCCCCGCCTTGCCCCGCCTTGCCCCGCCTT
>QNBX01000036.1 GCA_003644265.1 Planctomycetota bacterium | reverse complement strand
TCGTCGTCTTCGTCGTCTTCGTCGTCTTCGTCGTCTTCGTCATCGTCATCGTCGTCGTCAGGCTCGACGATTTCGTCCAGCATCTCGGCCAGCCCCTCGGGCAGCTCGGAGCGCCAGGCCAGGGCCGCGTTGGCCAGCTTGACGGCGCGCTCGTGGTCGTCCAGCGGACCGTCGCACCACATGGCGGCGGAGCCCAGCAGGCCCGCGACCATGGCCTCGTCGTGCAGCCGGTCCAGGGCGACCAGCTCTTCGACCGCGTCGGTGGCCGCCTCGGCGGTGTCCTGGCTGCTGACCGACGCGAACTGCGCCGCGACGATCAGCTCGAGCAGGCCGGCCTCGTTGGCCGGGTCCATGGCGCGGGCGTCGGCGGTCAGCGCCTCGTCGCCCTGACCAGCGCTGAGCAGCGCCTTGATGGAGCGCAAGCGCAGGCCCTGCGAGTTGTCGGCGTCGGCCGCCATGGCCTCACGCGCCATGTCAGCCACCACGCCCACGCCCGTGCTGTCGCCGGTCATGCTCTCGAGCAGCGTGACGGCGCGCTCCAGCACGGGCAGCTTGTCGTCGGCGGCGGCCAGATCGGCCTGCAGCGTGGCCAGCTCCGCCAGCACGCGCTTGCCTTCGGTGCGCGCGCTGAGCATGTCCTCGATGTACTGCTCAGGGCCGCCCTCCTGATAGCCCATGCGGCCCAGCACCTGGCCGTCGGCGGACATCACCAGGCAGGTGGGAAATCCCTTGATGCCGTACTGCTCCTGGAGTTCCGCGTTGCGCTCGGGGTTGGGCACCTTCGCCTTGATCTCCTCGTCCCGCGGGAAGTCGAGCGCCACCAGCACGAACTGCTCCTGCGCCGGGATCAGGAACTCGTCGTGGTCAAAGACCTCCTTGTGCAGGCGGATGCACCAGCCGCACCAATCGGAGCCGGTGAAGTCGACGAACAGGTCCTTGCCCTCGGCCTTGGCGATGGCGACGGCGTCATCGAAGTCGGGAACCCAGACATCGTGGGAGTCGTCGTCGGCGGCGGCGCGCGGTGCGCTCGCGAGGAGCAGGCAGGTGGCCAGCAGAAAGGTCTTCATGGGAATACGCTTCGGAGGGGGAGAGTAGGGGTGACGGGCGCTGTGATCGATGCGGCCGGTGGGGCATCGCTGGCACCATAACGCAGGGGGCCTGCGCGGCCGGGAGTCGGGCGCCGGAGTGCGGGGCCGTCCGGGCCGCTACGGGGAGGGCGTCAGGCGGTGCCAGACCGTGAGATTCTGCGAGCGATCGGGCCCTCCGGCGGCTCCGTTGCGGATTTCGAAGGCCACGCTGGTCCCCGCGGCGGAGAGCCCGACGCGCTCCGGGCTGGTGGCCAGGTCGCGCAGGAAGACCAGTTCGTAGAAGCCGCGCTGGTGACGGCTTGTGATCTGAACCGGCGGCGAGCTGTAGCGCTGGTCGCCCTGCTCGGCGTCCCAGGCCCAGGCCTCGTTGGTCTCGCCGGTGCGTCCCGGGCAGAAGAACTGGGGCGTGTGGCGCGCCGAGAAGCGCACCAGGGCCGTGTCCGGCGACAGGTTCTGCCCGCCGCCCTGGGCGCTGGCGTCCTCCCACACCAGGCGCAGGCCGAGCGAGGTCTCGTCCCGGGCCAGCTGCAGCAGGAAGCCGGGCACGCGCTGCTCGGTCCACTGCAGCGGCGCCAGGGGCACCCAGTGCGCTGTGACCTCGTCCCAGATGGCGGCGCCGGGGTCGGCGCTCAGCAGGCCCTCGACGCGCTGGGGCGAGAAGTCGGTGTGCACCTGGGCGAGCCGCTGCTGGGCGCCCGGGGGGATCAGCGATGCGACGTAGCTGGCCAGGGCCTGGGCCTGGCGCGGGGGCAAGTCCAGGCTGGGCATGGGCGAGCCGGGCATGCCGCAGGCGATGCGGCGGTGGATGTCGAGCGGCTCGCTGCCGCCTTTGAGCACGCCGGCGGTGAAGTCGCGCGGAGAGACCAGCTGACCCGTGTCGTCCCGCATGTCGTCGCGCGTGCGACCGCTGCCGTCCTGGTCGTGGCACGCGGCGCAGCTGCTGACATACAGGCGCCGGCCCTCGGCCAGCAGCTCGGGCGTGGGGGGCAGGGGCGCGGGCAGCTGCACCACCGCGCCGGGCGCCTCGGAGGCCGCCGCCAGCGCCTCGGGCCGGCTCATGGGCGCGCCGCTCTGCGCCGCCTGGGCCTGCAGCACGTCGGCGCGCGTGGAGCGCGACAGCCCGCGCACGAACTTCACCAGGGCCTGACGCTCGGGCACGCTCAGGTGCTCGTGGGGCGGCATGGCGGAGCCGACGATGCCGCGCGTGATCACATCGAACAGGTCGGCGTCGGTAGGCACGCCGTTGTCGGTGGAGACCAGCCGGAAGGTGCCCTGGCTGAAGTCACGCGGCTTGGGGTCGAGCTGCGCGGCGCCGGGCCCGTCGCCCAGCCCCGCCGGTCCGTGGCACGACATGCAGTGGCGCTGGTAGAGCATGCGCCCGCACACGCGCGGCTGGGGTCGCGCGGCGCCGGCGCGCAGCTCGGCCGGGTGGCAGGCGGCGCCGAGGCCCAGCGTCAGGCTGAGCAGCCCGAACGCGCCGACCAGGCTGAGAGAGGGGGCGAGCAGGGGAAGACGGCGATTCGGTCGGACGCTCATGTTTGGCCGGGGAGATCGGGGAGAGGGGATCTCAGTATACGGAGATGGAGCTCGGGTGATTGGCGATCCACCCGCGTCCCCGGCGCTCGTCGGTGGTAGGATCCTGAGCGCCATGTCGAACGCGCGCAAGAAAGCCAAGCAAGAGAAGAAGGCCCGAGCCCGCAAGGACAAGGCCAAGGCCGTCCAGGCCCGCAAGATCGTGGCCAAGAAGGAAGCCGGAGCGGACAGCTCCAAGGACTCCGTCCCGGGCTTCCGCAGCGACTCCCGGCAGTCCAGCGCCAAGCCTTCGGCCCGCAGCGAAGGCAAGATCCGCCGCACCCAGGGCAAGTAGCGCTCAGCTCCCGGTCGGTTCGCGTGTCGGCAGGGGCAAGCGCAGCGTGCCGGCAGTAGGGATCGGTGGATGAGGCACGGTCACGCGCCAGCCGCGGAACTCCGACAGCTCGTGCCCCGCGTAGCTCAGCGCCGTCTGCACCAGCTCCGGGTAGTCCGGGATGTGAGGCGTGGCCATGGCGGGTGGCGCTTGGCCCAGGTCGAGCACGGGCTCATCCACAGGCAGGCGATGGCGCTCCTCTGAGCGCGGGGGCATATCGACGCCGGTCTCGAGTCGGCTGAACATATGGAAGGCAGGCGCCCGATGCAGGGGCAGATCGCGGTGCACCAGCAGGTCGAGCAGCAGCACCTCCTGGGGCGTGTGCAAGCCGACCATGGCATCGGCGTACTCTCCTTCAGCGCGGGCCAGCGCCGGGCCCAGGGCTGTTGTGAATCGGCCGAAGACACAGTCCACGGCGGCGGTGAGGCCCACCGGGCCCTCCGCGAGCTCCCAGATCTGGCCGCTGGCGGTGGTCGTTTTGAGCAGGGCGTCATCGGGCACCGTGCTGAAGGCCCGCAGCAGGTGCGAGCCGTTGACGGCGGCGGGATCCAGGGGGCGTTCGAGCAGGCGATCGACGTCGCCCGTCTCGTGCTCGCGGGACACGGCCTGACGCACCAGGGGCCAGCTCGTCCGGGGGCGCAGCCGCTGTAGGCCCAGCAAGCCGCTGACCGCCAGGGCGTCGACCCAGCCCGGCGTCTCGGCTGAGGGCAGGAACACGCTCAGGTTCAGGCGCACGCGGGCATGCACACCCCAGACCGAGGCGTTGGCCTCGAAGGCGGCTTTGCGGCTGGCGTGGCCGTGGTCCCCGCCACTGAGCGAGCCGAGCAGCCTACGCAGGCCGTGCCGATCTCCCGCGTGGGTGGCCACCACCTCGTCAAAGCAGGCCAGCGCTGCCTTCCAGTCGTCGAGCAACGCAGCGGGCACGTTGCGCTTGGCGAAGGCGGCGGAGACCATGCGCACGCCGGTGGCTCCGGGCAAGTGCTCGGCCACCTCGGCGGGGCGCTCCCCCAGGGCAATGTGCGTGAGCTTGCGGGCCAGGTGGCGATCGAGGCCCAGTTGCTTGGCGATATCGATGGCTTGGGAGGGGTCGGCTCCCACCGCTGCCATGAGCTCGAGCAGGGCGCCGCGCAGGCCGCGCTCTGCTGCGGCGAAGGCCTGCTCGAAGGACGGTCCGGGGGCCGCTGCGGAAGCGGATGGCGCGTGGGCTGTAGGCTTCACGTCGGTTGGCTCGGCAGCTGGATCACGAGGCCCAGGGCGCTGGGCATGGGCGGGTGGCGCAGCACGATCCGCCAGCCCAGAAAGTCGGCGGGCGTGAAGCCGAGGGCCTCGATCGAGCACTTCACCAGCTCGCTGTGGCGGGCTGCGTGGGGGCTCGCCAGGGACGGCGGGCAAGACCCCAGGTTCAACAGCCGCTCGGTCACGGGCAGGCGCAGGGCACCGCGGTCGTGTCCGCTGAGTGCAGAGCTCGTCTCGACCATGCTCTGGAGGCGCACCTCGGGTGTCTGCTCGCCGACGAGATCGCGGTGCATCAGCAGCTCGAGTTGGGCCCGCTCGACCGGGGTGCCGAGGTTCACGATCGCCGTGGCGGTGGTGATGTCGCCCTCTGCGAAGGCCGGGCCCAGCGCGTTCACGCGGCGTCCGAAGACGATGTCCGAGCTCCCGGTGCGGCCCACCGGCCCGTCAGCCAGCTCCCAGACGATGCCCGAGTCGATGTCCACTCGCCGCAGGGCCTCGGGAGCGATCGTGCTCCAGTCGCGCATCAGGGGCGCGGCCTGCGGGTCCGACGTCGCCATCAAGGCCTCTGCCGTCACGGAGTGGCGAGCGTCTCCGCTGGCATCCATGTGGCGCGCCACGGGCCAGCTGGCGGTGGGTCTGAGGCGGCGGAAGTCGAGCAGGCCACCGACAGACGAGACGTCGACGAGGCCCGGCTGCTCGGCGCTGGGCGTGTGGATGTGGGTGCCGAACTGCAATCGGGCCCTCACGCCCCAGATGGCGCTGTTGCCCGCGAAGGCACGCTGGCGACTGGCCTCAAGCCGTGCCGCGCCAGCCTCGCCGGCGACCATGGCGCTCAGCAGCATGTCGAGGCCGGCGCGGTCGTCGGCGTGCCTCGCCGCCATCTGATCGAAGCCGGCCATGGCGTCCGTGACCCGCTGGCAGACGGCCGGGTCGGCCCCGTGCCGGCTGCAGCTGCGCAACAGGATCGCCAGGCCGCTCGCTCCCGGCAGGTGCCCCGCCACCTCGCTGGGGTCGGTGGAATGGACGATCTTGGAGAGCTTCCACGACAGGTTGCGGTTGATGCCGAAGGCCCGCGAGTTGTCCTGGGGGCAGGCAGGGTCGGCGCCGATGGCGGCCAGCAACTCGGTGAAGGCGGCTCGCAGCCGGCGCACCGACTCGGCCAGGTCGGAGGCGAAGTCGCCCGCCGCTTGGGCAGGCGCATCAGCAAGTGGGTTCAAGGTCATGGTCAAGCCCGCGACCGGGGGGTGAGGCGGGGTATTCGGCAGCCCGTGGCGAGGGCGGCCCCTCGTGCAGGCGGCCTTCACCGGTGAGAATCCTAGCAGGAGCGCCCGCAGGCACCAGAAACAGCCGCTGCGAGAGGCGACCGGGTGGCGCGCGCCCGGGCTCCAGCCCGACCCGGCTCGCATCCGAGGAGGAGGGCATGAACCGACTCATCACTACCGCACCTGCGGCCCTGTTCTCCCTGGCCCTGCTCACGCCCCTCGCTGCGGCCGAGGGCACCTCACCCGACGCCAGCGACATGCTGTTCCAGACCGAAGGGAGCATGGTGGCCAGCATCAAGAAGCTGGGCAAGCTCAAGCAGCAGCGCAGCTTCGGCTTCTATCACGGCAGCTTTGACTTCGAGATCGACAACGACGAGGGAGCCGGCATCACGGGCTACCTCGACCCCGACTTCAACCCGCCGCCGCTGCAGGCGGACGAGCCCAGCGCGGAGGATTGGTTCCGCGAGCGTTTCGCGGAGTGGGCCGTCGATCAGGAGCAGGACATCAGCCTCGACGCCATCGCCATGACGATGTCGAAGGGCAGGGTCAAGGTGCGGCCGGCAAAGCTCACGCTGGCCATCAGCTGGTCGCTGGTGATGAGCTTTGATTTGGCGCTGACGGTCGATGGCGAAGAGCTGCTGACCACGGCCAAGCTGGTACTGAAGGGCAAGGGCGCGCGGGCCTATCAGCTGGGTGACACCAGCTGGGAGCTCACGGGCAAGCTGCGCGCCAGCGTGCCCAAGCTCGGCTCCTACGCCGACCAGGACGACTTTGACCTGAGCTTCAACCCGGACCACACGCTCGAGATCGACGACCCCATCGCCGGCCAGTTGGACGCCACCTGGGTGGCGGACGAGATGGGTCGCGTGACCGTGGAGCTCAACACGGACGAGATCCAGTTCGTGCTGGAGGACATCGCCTCGGAGGTGCAGTTCGAGACGTTCAAGTTCCTCGACGACGGCGTGCTGGAGTTCTCCAGCGCCGTGATCAAGGTCAAGGTCAAGGCGGGCGTGTCGATCACCTACAGCATGACGCTCAAGTTTGCCGTAAGCGGCACCACCGAAGTGAACGACACGACCAAGCCCGTCAACGGCATGGCGCGCTACACGCTGCGCGGCAGGGGCTGCCTGGGTTACTGAATCGGGCCAGCGCGCGCTCGCGGTCGATTCGGGGACGTCTGTGCCCGCGGCTCAGCGGTCGTCGCCGCCTGCAAGCCCGAGCCGCGCCGGCGCCCGCTTCCCGGCACCTGCCCCCAGGCCCTGCCCCCACGCCCCTGCCGGGCGTCTCGCCCACGAACCTCCCGCGCGGCGGTGTTGCGATGCCCGGCGATATGTGGAACGCACGCGAGAAGGCAAGCTAGAGCAGAAGGCACGGGCCCGGAAGGAGAAGGCCAGGATCCACCGCACCCAGGGCGAGTCGCGCTCAGTCGTTGCTCAGGATCTTCAGCTTGCCCTTGTGCTTGCTGACGATGTGGGCGCCGCCGAAGCCGTCCCCCGGCACCTTCACGTTGATCTGCACGGAGAGGCTCTTGAGCGGCGGGAAGCCGGGCACGAACACGTTCAGCGTGGTCTCCTGCCCGCTGCCCACCGGCCAGTTGAAGCTGCTCTGCAGCTCCTGCCCGAACTTCTTGCCCTTGAGCTTGCGGTAGATGGTCACGGGCAGCGTGGGGCCGGGCGGCGTGAACAGCAGGTCGTACTTGAACGTGATGGTGGCGTTCTCGCCCTGGCCCAGCGGGTCGCCGAAGTCGACCTCCTTGATCTTCAGGTAGGGCGCGAAGGCCTCGGCGGTGTAGTCGGTCTTGTCCGTGTCGGGGAACTCATACGCGCCGTCCGTGATGACCAGGATGGCCTTCTTGGGCTTCTTGAACTTGTCGACGTCGTTCCAGAAGCCGGGGTTCACCTGCAGCCGGTGGTTCTTGTCGTGGATCAAGATGCCCGTGGGCGTGCCCGTCATGCCTGCGGTGAGGCGCACGAACAGCAGCTTGGTCTTCTGTGAGCTCGGCGCCGCGATCTCGTAGGCCACGATGCCGGTCTTGACGATCTGTCCCGTGGTCTCCCAGCCCAGGTTCGCGACCTTGGCCTCGAGCTTCACGTCGGGCAGCTTCTTCTTGGAGAGGCCCTTGATGTCCTTGGCCACCAGGCGGCCGGCGAAGTCGATCCAGAAGTCGTCGAAGAAGTCGAAGTTCTCGATGAACAGCACGGACTCGAGCACGTTGATGGGGTCGTTGGACTCGGCGCCCACCTCCCAGAACGAGACCAGCGCGTGCTTGCCCACGCGCTGCTCCAGATAGGCCCACAGCGGCGAGGTGCTGTACTTGTGGAGGCTGTCATCCCAGATGGGCAACTCGGGCCTGTTGACCAGCGAGTCGTCGCGCTCCAGGAAGGCGAAGAGGTCGGTGTCGACGCGGCCCCAGCGCTTCTCGGCCCACACGGCCTGACCCTCCAGGCCCCAGCTCGCCATGTACGCGTTGCGCGCCAGCTGCACGCAGTGGAAGTACTCGTGGAACACGGTCGACTTGAGCTGCTTCTTCCAGCTGGTGCCGGCGGCCGCCGAGAGCGTCTTCAGGTCGTGGTCGATGACCATGTACACGGTCTGAGCCTTCTCGTTGCCCTTGCCCTCGACGTCGTCGGTGGGATTGACGAAGCCCAGCACGGCGTCGTCAAACCCATCCACTGTGGATGTGTCCATGACGTAGATGTGCAGCAGCTCCTTGTCATCGACATCACGCTCGAAGAAGGGCTTCTGGAAGCCACTCTTGGCGAACTTCTTGACGGCGCCGTCGATGGACTTGGCCAGGACCTTCACGAAGCTCAGATCGGGCGCGGCGTGGATACCGGTGAGCGTGTAGTGCACCACGCAGCTCTTGCCGGCGAAGGCCTCGGTGAGCAGGGGCTCGTTGGGCAGGGACGATCCGCCCTCCTGCGCTCCGTGGGTCACGCCGTCGGTGCCCGCCAGCTGCTGCGCCAGGTGCGGGTCGAGCGCCGCGACGGCGGCACGCTGCGCGTCGGTGAGCTCGTGGGCCGCGTCGCGCAGGCGCATCAACAGCGGCAGCAGGCAGGGCTCGTCGGCCTCGGCCCAGGCGTTGCGGTCGCCGCTGAACCCGGGGTCGAAGCGCGCGCCCAACTCCATCAACAGCGCGTTCAGCGCGGGCGCCTGGGCCTGCGGGGTGCCGGCCGCGAGGGCGCCTTGGGCGGCCAGCGGCGTGAGCGGCGCCAGGGCGGCCAGCAGCGTGAGCGCTGCCAGGGCGCGGCACATGCGACGGGTCGATCGAGCGATGGCAGAGGGCGTGAACATGGCTGCAGGGCCTACCGGAGGCGGTTTGAGCGGGCCGACACGAGGCCGCGCAAGTGCCCGAGTATAGGTTGCCCCGCGTCCGAGGAGGAGGGCGTGAAGCAACACCTCAGCACCGCTCTCGCGGCCGTCTGTGCTCGCGGTTCAGCGGTCGCCGCCGCCTGCAAGCCCGAGCCGGGCTGAGGCTCAGTCGCCGTCGCCGCCGCCGTGCTTGACGTCACCCAGTGGGATCCACACGGCGCCGCGCTCGATGGTCTGGGCGAAGCCCTTGCCGCCGCCGCCCGAAGCGATCACGCGCCAGCGCGCGCCCACCGGCACGGGCAGGGTCATGGAGTCGCTGGCCACCGAGCGGTTGCCGTTCATGGACACGCGCGACAGGGGCATCCAGGGGCCGCCGGTGGAGATCTCGCCCGTGAGCGTGAGCGAGGCGTCGTTGCGGCAGGTGACCCAGAGCATGAGCAGGCCGTCGCTCTCGACCCCGGCTGGCGAGCCCACGGACATGCCCTTGGCAGGTACGTTCACGGGCACCGGCTTCCCGAAGCGCGAGGTGGGGCCCACGGGGCCGCTGGGGCCCACCGCGCCAGTGGGGCCCACGGCGCCGGAGACGCCCAGCATGCCGGCCACGCCGCGCAGGATGTCGGTGGAGGCCGCCATGATGGCCGGCGCCTCGTTGCGCTCATGGGACTCGAGGCGTCCCAGCCGCTGATGCGCGGCCCCGGCCCAGATCAGGGCGCCGAGTCCGACACCCAGGGCCGTCGTCCAAAGCCTGCGGTCCATGTTGCTGACCATCTGTCTCGCTCCTTCATGAATGTCGGCGGGGTGTCGAGGGCCGCACCGCGACCCGTTCACTCCTGCTCAGGCATCGGCGCCCCAGGGGCGCGACTGGAGCATGACTGGAACGCGTGCCGCCCGCGCTCAGGCGCCGGCGGGTGCCGCCGCACAGCCGATAGCGGCCAGGATGGTGTCGGTCAGGGCCAGCACCTCGCCCACGCAGGTGGGGGTGTGGTCGCCCATGTGACCGATGCGCCAGTGGGTGGGCTTGGTCTTGCCGTAGCCGCCGGTGATGAAGTACCCGGCCTCGCGGTAGCCCGCCACCAGGTCCTCCATCTTGAAGCGGCCCTTGGCGTCGATGCTGGTGACGGTGGGGCTGCGGAAGCCATCCCGCGCCAGCACGCCGAAGCCGCGCGCGGCGGCCCATTCGAGCACCTGACTCTGCATGGCGCGGTGCGTGTCGAAGCGCGCCGCGAAGCCGCCGGCCGCCTCGATGTCGCCCAGCTGCACGCGCAGGGCCTGGATCACAGGGATGGCCGGCGTGGTGCTGGTCATGCCCTTGTTGTCCTGGTACTCGAGCGCCGAGGCCAGGTCGTTGGTGTAGCCGCGGTGGGGCACCTCGGCCATGCGCGCCAGCGCCCGCGGCGAGACGGCCGCCAGGGCCAGGGCCGCCGGCAGGGCCCAGGCCTTCTGCACGCCGCCCACGGCCACGTCGAGATCTCGCGCGTCGAAGTCGATCTCCGTGCCCGCGGCGCTGGAGGTGACGTCCACGCAGACCAGCGCCTCGGGGCAGCCGGCGCGCACGGCCCGGGCCACGCCCGCGATGTCGGACAGGGCGCCGGTGGAGGTCTCGCAGTGCGCCACGAAGACCGCGTCCACCGGGCCGTGCTGCGCCAGGGCCTCGGCCACGTTGGCCTCATGCCAGCCCTGGCCCCAGGGCAGCTCCGCCACCAGCACGTCGAGCCCCACGGCCAAGCTGAGCTTGCGCCACAGGTCGGAGAAGTTGCCGTTGACCAGGTGCAGCGCGCGCTTGCCGGGGCGCACCACCGAGCGGCTGACCGCCTCCATGGACCCGGTGCTGCTGCTGCTCAGCACGACCACGCTGCCCTCGGTGCCGAAGGCGCTGCGCACGCCCGGCAGCACGTCGGCCAGCAGCTGCTTCATGAACGGGCTGCGGTGCCCGATCATGGGCACGGACTGCGCCTCCAGGATGCGCCTGCGCACGTGGGTCGGGCCGGGAATGAACAGCTTGAGGTCGGTGGGATCCTTCACGGCGCGCGTGTCCAGATGGGGGGAGGGGCGAGGGGGAGCGGACCGCTCGACGCCTCATGGCTCGTCGGCCTCGCTCCCGGGCGATGCTACCGCGCCGCGCACGCGCTTCCACACGCGCTCTCAGCCCAGCTGCTACTGGGTCAACTTGCGTGGCAGCTTGCCGTGCAGCACCCAGTCGATGGAGCTGCCCACCAGCTCCGCCACACGTCGCTCCTTGATGGGCGAGGCCAGCATGCGCACGGCGGCCAGCACGGGCACGTCGGCGTGATGGGGCGCGCGGGCGGTCCGTCTCAGTGCGCTGCGGCCAGCTCCAGCAGCCGCCCCTGGCGCGGGTCGCGACGCAGGCGATCCAGCTCGTCTGCGCTGCACAGCAGCGGCAGCATGGCGGCCAGGCTGGGCGTGGTCAGCACCTCATCGGCCAGGGCCGCGACCTCGTCGCGCAGCACCACGCCTCCGAAGCACAGGAAGTCGTCCACCACGTCGCGCGTGGCGGCGTCCGTCATGCCGTCGCCGATGAAAAGCGTGCGCGCGGGGGGCAGCGCCTGCAGCACCGTGACCTTGCCGTCGGCGCGGGTCAGCGGGCAGCTGCGGTCGAAGTCGAGGTACTTGCCGTTGTGGTCGAACAGCACCTTGACGGCGTGCACATGCTGGTCGCGCAGCCCGAGCCAGGTGGCAAAGGACACCACCGCCAGGTGCAGCCCACCGGACACCACCAACACCTCCTTGCCCAGCGAGCGCAGGCCGGCCACCAGCTCGCGCGCGCCGGGCAGGGCGCGCTGGATGTAGAGGCTGCCCACCTGCATGACGTCGAGCTGTCGCGGCGCCACCAGGGACAGGCGCTCGCCGTAGACGTCCTCCAGCGGTCGCTGTCCGCTCATGGCGGCCTTGGTGAGCGCCTCGATCTGCTCGCGCGCTCCGGGCGAGGACGCGCACAGCTCGTCAATGCCCTCGATGGCCGTGAGGGTCGAATCGCAGTCGAAGACGATGCGTTCGTAGGGCGGCTGGAGTGGCAAGGCGCTGCTCCTCTCAGGGTGAAGGTCCGACCTGTGGCCGGCACGGGCCTGCCGCGTCGCTGGCCAGGCCCGGCTGCCGTGGGCACGATCAGCGCCAAGGCCGCCTGGCCGGGCCGCTTCTCACGGCTCGATGGTGGCACCCGTCTCGCACGCGAACAAGCTCGGCCGCGGACCGGCGCCGATGATCGACCCGGCACCGCAGCACAAGCCGGGTATTCTTGGGTGCCCTGTGGCTGAGGGCGCCGGGTGATGGCTGCGCCGACGCCTCGCGGGCGCGGCAGCGGCAGGCGGCGGCGTGCAGCTCACCAAGTGCAGTGTTCACCCATGGAGAACCGGAATGACATCGCCGACGTGCCACCTCCGTTCGACGCGAGCCGCCGCCGCCGTGCTGCTGCTGTGCGCGCTGGGGCTGTCCAGCACCGGCGCCCAGGTGCTGCCACCCGGCTTTGAGCTGCTATCGCTGCCCGGCGAGCTGAACCGACCCACGGACATGGCCGTGGCCAACGACGGTACGCTCTACATCGCCACCAAGGCGGGCGAAGTGCATCGGCACGACGGTCTCGAGCTCCAGCTGGCGCCGTGCATCGATCTGCGCGACGAGATCAACGACTTCGGCGATCGCGGCCTGCTGGGCCTGGCCCTGCACCCGGGCTTCTCGCCCGATGGCGGCGCGCGCAGCTGGGTCTACCTGCTGTACACGGTCTCGCCGCTGCCGGGCCAGGACGTGGTCTACAACTTTGACGACATGTTCAGCTTCGGCCGGCTCACGCGCTATCGCGCCGGCAGCGTGGCGGGCGAGGTGCTGCTGGAGGAGAGCAGCCGCCAGGTCCTGTTGGGCAACCAGCTCCCCGACGGTTCTGTACCGGACGCCATCGCCTCCGTGCACCTGAGCCACGCCAGCGGCACGCTGGCCTTCGCGAGCGACGGCTCGCTGTACGTCACGACCGGGGACGGCTCGCACTTCGACCTGGTGGACGCCGGCGGCAACGACGACGCGGCCTTCGACGACTGGGTGCACCCGGACACGCTGCAGAAGGGCCCCACGCCCAAGGCGCAGGACAGCGGCGCCTTCCGCGCGCAGAGTCTGGAGAGCCTGGCCGGCAAGCTGCTGCGCATCAATCCCAGCACGGGCGCCGGCTATGCATCCAACCCCTTCTTTGACGGTGACGTCTTCAGCAATCCCAGCCGGGTCTGGGCCCTCGGTCTGCGCAACCCGTTCCGCGCGGCGCTGCTGCCCGGCAGCGGCGAGACCGACCCGTCGGCCGGCGACCCCAACCCCCTCATCATCGGCGACGTGGGCTGGGGCGACCGCGAGGAGCTGAACCTGTGCCTGGGTGGCGAGAACTTCGGCTGGCCCTGCCTGGAGGGCTTCGCGCCCAGCTTCGGCTACCCCGGCTTCGACCCGCCTGCGCCCGGCTTCCCCAACTGCAACACGGCCATGCCCGGGCTCGCCACGCTGCCTTTCGCGGCCTGGGGCCACTCGGATCCGGCCGACCTGCTGCCGCCCGACAGCCACGTGGACGAGCAGGGCGTGCCGCAGCAGGGCATCTTCGGCTCCACCGTCATCGGGGGCGTCTGGTATGCCCGCGGGGACTACCCGCAGCAGTACCACGAGCGGCTCTTCTTCGGCGACTTCGGCTGGAGCTGGCTGCGCACGCTCTCCTTCGACGAGCCCCAGGGTCCGCTGTGGATGCGCGACTTCGGCGAGGGCGTCTTGTTTCCCGTCGACCTGGAGCGCGATCCGCTCAGCGGCGACATCCTGGTGCTGCACCTGTTCACGGCCACGGGCAACGGCGGCATCAGCCGGCTGACGTTTGCCGAGCCGTGGCAGGACCTGGGCCAGGGGCTCGCGGGTTCGGGGCCGGCGCCGAACCTGACCGGCACGGGCTCGCTCGCGCCGGGGTCCCCGTTCGTGCTGGAGGCGGCGGGCCTGCTGCCCGACTCGGCGCTGACGTTCTTCGTGGGCTTCAGCGAGCTGGGAGCGCCCTTCAAGGGCGGCGTGCTGGTGCCCGACCCGGCGGCGCCCGGCTTCGACCTGAGCCTGCCCTCGGGCGACGGCAGCCTGAGCTTGCCGGGCAGTTGGCCCCTGGAGATTCCCCCCGGCCTGCCGTTCTGGGTGCAGGCCTGGCAGGCCGATCCTGAGGGGCCTCAGGGCGCCGCCGCCAGCAACGCGCTGTTGGGCACCTCGCACTGACGCTCCGAGCGGCGCGGGTCCTCAGAGCTGGATGCAGCGCGCCTCGACCAGCACCGACAAGCCAGCCAAGCCGTCGAGCTCGTCGCTCTCCAGCGGGCGAGACAGCTCCCACAGCGCCAGGGCCGAGTCGGTGTCGTCGCGGCGGGCGCTCATGTGCAGGCCGCCGATGTTGACGCCCGCGTCGCCCAGCAGGATGGCCACCTTGGCCAGCACGCCGGGCTGGTCGCGGTGGCGCGTGAGCAGCAGACTGCCCGAGGGCACGAAGTCGACCCGGAAGCCGTCGAAGGCCGTGAGCCGCGGCTGTCCCTCGTGCACGGTGCCGGTGACGCTGTGCTGGGCGCCTGACTTGGTGACCACGCGCAGCTCCAGGGTGGAGGCGCTGGCGCTGCCGGTGGTGCCCGCGCGTTGCTCGAGCACCGCCAGCCCGCGCTCCTCGGCCAGGGCCGCGGCGTTGACGGCGTTGACGGGCACGTCCAGGCAGGGCGAGAGCACGCCCGCCACGGCCTCGGTGCAGATGGGCGCGCTAGGGCGCTCGGAGAGCTCGCCGCGGCAGGCCACCTCGAGGCGCACCACGGGGTCGTCGGAGACCTGTCCCAACATGAGCCCGCCGTGGCGCGCAAACGTCATCCAGGGCCGCAGCAGGGCCAGCTCCTCGGGCGCCACGCTGGGCGCGTTCACGGCGCAGCGGCCCTCGTCACGCAGCAGGTAGTCGGCCATCTGCTGTGCGATCTCGGTGGAGACGCGCTGCTGGGCCTCGCTGCTGGAGGCGCCCAGGTGCGGCGTCAGCAGCAGGTTGGGCACGCCGCGCAGGGGGCTGTCCGCGGGCAGGGGCTCGGTCTCGAACACGTCGAGGGCGGCGGCGGCGATGGTGCCCGCCTTCAAAGCGGCCAGCAGGTCGGCCTCCACCACGATGCCACCGCGGGCGCAGTTGATCAGGCAGGCGTCGGGCCGCATCTTGTTCAGGGCGTCGCTGTCGATCAGGCCCACGGTGTCGTTGCTCTTGGGCACGTGCAGGCTCAGCACGTCGGCGCGCGCCAGGGCCGTGTCGAGGTCCACCAGCTCGACGCCGGTCAGGGGGCTGTCGCCGGTGAGGAAGGGGTCGTAGGCGATCACGTTCATGCGCAGTCCGAGGCCGCGCTCCGCCACGATGCGGCCGATCTTGCCGAGGCCGATGACGGCCAGGGTCTTGCCCGTGACCTCGCGGCCCACCAGCGCGGACTTGTCCCAGCGCCCGGCGGACATGGAGGCCTGGGCCTCGGCGGTGTGGCGTGCCAGGCTGAACATGTGCGCGATGGCCAGCTCGGCGGTGGTGGTGGCGTTGGCCAGGGGCGTGTTCATGACCAGCACGCCGCGACGGCTGGCGGCGGTCAGGTCGATGTTGTCGACGCCGATGCCCGCGCGACCCACGGCGCGCAGGCGCGGGGCGGCCTCGATCACGTCGGCGGTGACCTTGGCGGCGCTACGCACCAGGATGCCGTCCACGTCGGCCGCGGCGGCGATGAGCTCGTCGGCGCTCAGGCCCGGATGCACGCGCACCTCCACTCCGGCCGCTTCAAGGATGGCCGCGCCCGCCGGGTCGAGCTTGTCGGCTACGAGGACCACGGGCGTGCGAGTGGCGCTGAGGGCGGCGGTGGTCATGTCGAACTCCGGGATGCGTTGGGGGGCGGCGCGGATCGTGCCGGGTGTCGGTGCGGGTGCGCGCCGCGGGGCTCGGGCTGCCGGCGGGCCGACTCGCACGTCCACGCGCCCTCGGTGCACACGGGCACAGGGTCGCAAATGGGGACCTGTTCGTCGCACGCATTGTGGGCTTTGTGCAGCGGCATGGCGGCGGGAGTCGGCGCGGCCTGCAGGCTAGGATGGGCGGCCACCTCAGGCCCGGGAGCTGACCATGACGACCGCTTCGCCGCTGCTCGCCCTCGCGCTGCTGACGGCCGCGTCCGTGCCCGCGGACCCGGCCGCCCGCGAGCCTGCGCCCGCTGCACTTGCGCCCCTTGCCCTCGCGCCCGCTGACGAGCCCTCGCCACCAGCAGCCGGGCAGGCGCCCGCCGGTCTCGACCGGGCCGAGGCCGCGGCCCGCAGCCTCGCGTACCTGTCCGCGCTGATCGCCATCGACAGCACCAACGCCCAGGATCCGGCCCAGCTCGGCGGTCGGCCCAACGGCAATGAGCTGGAGGTGGCCGAGTACCTGGAGGCGCGCTGCCGCGAGGCCTTTGGTGACGATTATGAGGAGTTCGAGGCGCAGGTCGCGCTGGACGACGGCGGCAGCTACAGCCAGCGCTCGCGCCTGTGGGCCGGGGGCGTGGCCGAGACCCACGTGCTGGAGGTGGCACACCGCCGCGCCAACTTCGTGGCCCGGGTGCGCGCGCCCGCGCGCCCGTCCGCGCCGGCCTCGAGCCCCGTGCTGATCATGGGGCACATGGACGTGGTGGGTGCTGACCCCGCGCGCTGGGACAGCCCGCCCTTCGAGGCCACACGCATCGACGGCTACGTGGTGGGGCGTGGCGCCATCGACTGCAAGGGGCCTCTGGCGGCGGAGCTGACGGCCGTGCTGGCCCTGGCCCGGCAGCGTGAGCGACTCAGCCGCGATCTGGTGCTGTTGGCCACCGCGGCGGAGGAGGGCGGGCCCTCGCTGGGCGTGGACTGGATGCTGGAACACGCCGCGCACCTGCTGGGCCAGCCCGAGTTCGCGCTCAACGAAGGCGGTCGCGTGCGCCTGGCCGACGGGCGCGTGGCGTCGGTCAACATCCAGACCACCGAGAAGCTGGCCTACAACGTGCGCGTGTCGGCGCGCGGCCCGTCGGGTCACGGCTCGGTGCCCTTGCCCGACAACGCCCTGGCCGCCCTGGCCCGCGCCGTGGCCCGGGTGCATGACTGGCGCGCGCCGGCGCGGCTCAACGACACCACGCGTCAGTGGCTCATGTCGGCTGCGCTGCTGCAGCAGGACCAGCGCGTGGCCGGCGCCATGGTGGCGGCCGCCAGCTCGTCCGGTTCGGGCGCGGCTTTCGACGCCGCAGTGGACGTGCTCTCGCGCGACCCGCTGGTGAACGCCGTGCTGCGCGCGGGCGCCTCGCTGACCATGATCGACGGCGGCTTCCGCTCCAACGTGATCCCCAGCGACGGTGGCGCCACGTTCAATCTGCGCGTGCTGCCCGACGACGACGTCACGGCGCTGGTGGCCGCCATGAACGAGGCCGGCGGCGAGCCCGCGGTGCGCTTCGAGCTGCAGGGCGAGCCGCGCGCCGCGCCGCCGCCCTCGCCCACCAGCAGCGCGCTCTACCGCTCGATGGAGCGGGCCGCCCGCGAGATGGCGCCGGGCGTGGTGGTGCTGCCGTTCATGAGCACGGGCGCCACGGACGGCGCGGCCCTGCGCGCGGTGGGCATCCCGACCTACGGCATCCTGCCGATTCCGTTGCGGCCCGAGGACGAGCTGCGCATGCACGGCGACAACGAGCGCGCCCCCGCGGCGGGCCTGGGCTGGGCCGCAGAGTTCATCTACCGCTCGCTGGCCGGCGTGGCGCTGGAGTAGCTGGGCCGCGGCCTGCGAGAACAGCCGGCGGCGGGCCCCTGCAGCGGCGGGCCCCTGCAGCGGCGGGCTCCTGCGGCGGCGTGCCCCTGTGGCGGCGTGCGAGGTCAATGGGGGACGGGGATGGGCGGCTGGCTGGGTCGTCTGTGTCGGTCCCGCCACGCTCGCGTTGTTGTCGGGCGGCTACCATGGGCGCGCGTGTCGGCCGGACCTGCACGCGTCTCGCCAGGGGAGCACCACGATGATCCGATTCCGTTGCAGCCTGCATGGGGCGCTGGCCGCGCTGTTGCTCGTCACGGGCTGCGCCGCGCCCGGGACGTCATCGCCGGACGCGTTCGGCGATGACGTCGTGCTGCAACCCGCTGGCGACCCCGCGTCGCTGCCCGCGCCGGTGCACGACGGCGATCACTGGCGCGTGACCCACAGCGCCGTGGGGCAGGACGAAGCCAGCGCGGCCGGCGCGGCCCTGGCGGGTGGGCGCGCCCTGCTGCTGGCCCAGCGCGAGGTGCACGTGTCCGAGCGCATGCAGACGCTGACTCGCTTCCGCCGCTCGGGCGTGGACGTGCTGGTGGACGAGGCGGCCTTGGAGCAGTCGGTGGTGTCCGCCACGGCGGGCGTGCTGCACGGCTCGCGCGAGCTGTCGTCGGCGCGCGCGGTGACGCTCCTGCCCGACGGCCGCGTGCGCGTGGACGTGGTGCTGGAGGTGGGCGACGCGGACCTGTTCCCCGAGCGCCGCATGCAGCAGCTGTTGGCCAGCCACCCGCCGCGCGGCCGGGCGCAGGGGCTGGTGCAGCTGGCGCGCGACTACGCCCTCGAAGGCCAGCCTGGGCTGGCCGCCATGGCGCTGGATGCGGCCGAGTCCGACGCCGCCGGCGACGCGCGCGCGCTGCTGGACGTGGCCGATCTGCTGCTGGAGCTCGGGCACCGCGGCGAGGCCCTGCGCGTCAATGACCTGGTGCGGTCCGGCGTGGCCCGCGGCAGCGAACAGACGCAGCTGGCGGCGCGCGCCGCGGCGCAGCACGAGCGCCTGGTGTCAGGCGTGGCGCCCCTCTCGCAGCAGCTGTTTGCCCTGGAGCGGGCCACCCGCGGCGCCGAGCGGCCGGAGCTGCTGTCGGTGGCCGGCGCCGAGTCCGGCGCGCGCCCGGGCGGCTCGCGCGCGCTGGGGGTGACGGTGCCCGGGGGCAGCGGCCGCCTGCTCATGCTGCGGATGGAGGGCGGCCTGCTGCAGGCCTGGCCCCTGGGCGAGGGTCCGCTCAACCGGCGCAAGCTGGCGCTCTCCGTGGGCGCGCCGCGCCACGAGCAGGGCGCCATCGTGTTGCTGTGGTTGCTGCCGGAGGGCTCTCCGGTCTGGGCCGCGGCAGAAGGCCTGCCGCCCGACGGCGTGGCGCCTGGCGCCGACGAGCGCGAGCGCATGCTCGTGGCGGCGTTGGAGCGGGCCCTGCGCGAGGCCGCGGCGCGCCCCGACGTGGGCGCGTACGTGCTGCACGTGTCGCGCTGAGGTGCGTCAGCGTCGTCGTTGCCCGCCCGGTTTGCCCTCGGCGCGCTCTTCTTCCTCGGTCAGCACGACCACCTCGCGGCCGGCGTAGGCGCGCAGGGCGCCCGGCGGGGCGGCGCGGTCGGGCAGCGCGAGCAGCCCCGCGATCAGGTCGTGACGTTCGTCGCCGTCAACGTCACCGAGCGCCAGCAGCGAGCGGCCCAGGCGCATGCCCGGCGCGTCGCCGTCGATGCGCAGCAGCAGCCGCGCGTCGCTCGAGCGCACCAGCAGCACGCTGCCCGCGTCGTAGCCGCCCCGATCGCTGCCGGGCGCGCCCAACGCGAGGTCGGGCTTTCCGTCGCCGTCGACGTCATCCAGCGCAGCCACGGCCGAGCCCAGCAGAGCGCCGGGAAAGACGCTGTCGTAACTCAGCAGCCGCTCGCCGGTCTTGAGCGAGACGACATGCGCCGCGCCCGCGTCGCGACCGCCCAGGCTGGCGCCCGGCGCGCCCACCAGCAGCTCGCCCACGCCGTCGTCGTCCAGGTCGGGCAGGGCCGCGATGGCGCTGCCGAAGCGCTCGCCCGGCTGCCCGTTCAGGGTGAGCAGGGTGCGCGCCGTGCGCGTCGAGATGATCAGCACGCGGCCCGCGCTGTGCTGCTCGACCAGGGCGGTGGGCGCACCGACCGCCAGCTCGGGCAGGCCGTCGTCATCCAGGTCGGGCACCACCGCCAGAGCCGCGCCAAAGGACTCCTCGCGGGTCTCGCCCCAGATCTCCAGCAGCGGCTCGAGTGTCTGCGCGGACAGCACCAGCACGTAGCCGGGGTCGAACGAGAGCGAGACGTCGCTGGGAGCGGCGGCGGCCAGATCGGCCACGCCGTCGCCGTCCAGGTCGGGCAGCGGCACGATCGCGCTGCCCAGCAAGCCAAAGGGCTCCTGGCCCAGCAGCTCACGGGCCTGGGGTTCGGGGATGGGCTTGCCCGGCACCGAGCGCGGCGGCGGGTGCATGAGCGCGCTGCCGTCGCGACCCGAGTGCAGACGCAGGGCGCCGGCGTTCACCGCCAACTCGTCGTCGCGCGGTGCGCCCAACACCAGGTCGTCCACGCCGTCGCCGTCCACGTCGCCCACGCGGCAGGCGGCGCTGCCGAAAGCCTCGCCCACCCGGCGGCCGCTGACCCGCAGCAGCGTGTGCCCGTCGGCGCCCGAGACCACGCGCAGGGCGCCCGTGTCGGTGCCCGCCTGGGTGCGCAGCTGGGGGATGCAGACCCCGATGTCCGGCACGCCGTCGCCGTCCAGGTCGCCCACCCCCGCGAGCGCGACGCCGAAGCCCGTCTCGCCCGGCGCGGCGGCGGCCTGCCAGAGCATGTCGTCGGCGGCGACGGTCGTCTCCTCGGCGGCGACGGCCGTGCCTTCGGCGGGCGCGGCCGTGTCCTGGGCATCGGGCCGCGGCGCGAGGCTCACGACCGACACAGCGAGCAGGCACGCCATGAGCAGCAGGGGGCGTAGGGTCACGGTGGGCTCCCAAGGAGAGGGCGCGGGCAGGCGCGAGGGGCTGGAGAGTCTAGCAGCGCGGCGCGGTCCGCACGGGATCGGCCCGCCGAGCGGATCTCCCTGGTGTGGGAGTTGACCAAGACGGCACTGGCCTTCAGCGGGCGGACGCATGTTGAACCGAGACTTCAGCGAGCTGTTGTCCGCTTTCGCCGACTGCGGGGTTGAGTACCTGCTCAGCGGGGCGCACGCGCTCTCGGTGCTCCCGCGGAGATGTTCACCGAGGACGATCTGATGCAGCCTGATCAGGAGCTCCAGCTCGGTGTAGCGCCCGTGCGCATCGACGTCCTGACGAGCATCTCCGGCGTCACCTTCGACGAGGCCTGGGCCGCTCGCAGGGCGGTCCTCGTCGATGGTCAGACCGTGCCTGTGCTCTCGCGTGAACACCTGATCATCAACGAGCAGGCTACGGGCCGCCCACAGGATCTGATCGATGTGGGTCGACTCACTCTAAGGAGGCTCCTACGGCGGCGAGCGGGGTGGCAAGTGACCTGGCCCATCCGCTCCCGCGATCCTGCTGGGTGCGCACTCGACTCCATCGGTCCGGGGGCCGATGACAACGCCAGCGGCGTCGCCGCGCTGCTCGAGCTCATGCTCAGCCTGGAGTCGATCGGCTACTGGTCGGACGAGCCAGAGAGCCAGCACGACCCGCCGCTGCTCGCTGCCAGCTATCCCAGCACCGGGGACTTCGTGGCGTTCGTCTCCGACCTTGAGCATGGCGGCGCTGGTGCGCGGTCTGAAGCAGGCGCTGGTGGAGCTCTCCCAGAGCCCTTGATCGTGGTCGCGCGGGCTCGCTGGCAGGGCACCGCCCCGGATCGGCGGGATGGCGTCATACTGTCCTGACTCGGCGCCGCGTCTCTGCACCCCTGCGAGGCGGTCGGATCGCCTGTGTCTCTCCCGCTCTCTTCCCCGTTTCCGAGGCTCGATCTTGTCTCTCCGTGTCTTGCCGTCGGCCCGCTTGCCGGTCGTGATCTTCAGCCTGAGTCTGGCGCTCGCGGCCCCGCCCGCCGGTGCCCAGCAGTTCGTGTCGCGTGACCTGCCGGGGCCCGTGGTCTGGAGCGAGTCGGCCGCCGCGCTGGACGCGGATGAGGACGGCGACCTCGACCTGTTCATCGTGAACGCCAACGGCTGGTCCATGCCCGGCGACCTGCAGCCCGACAGCCAGCCCCTGGCGCCCACGCTGCTGCGCAATGACGGCAACGACCTCGACGGCTTCCCTATTTGGACCGACGCGAGCGCGGCCCTGCTGCCGGCCGGTCTGGTGCTGCACGGCAAGAGCGTGGCGGTCTTTGACGCCGACGGCGACGGTCGCCAGGACCTGGCCATCGCGGTGGCGTTCGGCGGGCGGCAGCGCCTGCTGCGCAAGGACCCGCTGAGCGGCACCTTTCTGGACGAGAGCGCGACGCGCCTGCCGACGCTGGTGCTCAACGCCATGTCGGTGGCGGCGGGCGACGTGGACGATGACGGCGACCTCGACCTGGTGTTCTCCGACGCGGGCGCCAGCTCATTCGGCGCGCCGGGCGGGCTGGCGCGGCTGCTGCTCAACGACGGCGCCGGGCACTTCATCGATGCGCCGGAGCAGCTCGGGGCGGCGCTCAAGATCGGCGCGCAGAACGCCAAGCTGATCGACCTCGACGGAGACTGTGACCTCGACCTGGTGGTGGACGGCAAGTCACCCACCACGCAGTTCTATGAGAACGACGGCGCCGGACAGTTCGAACTCAAGCTCAACGTCGTGCCGGGCTCGACGCAGCCCGGCTACGCGTCGACCTACGAGTCGGACTTTTGCGACCTGGACGGTGACGGCGACTTCGACGCCGTGATCATGAACACGGCCTTCCAGTTCGTGGACTCTGTCACGACCAATCAGCTGGCGCAGATGGGGCAGCTGCGCTTCTCCCTGCCCGACGCGGCCGTCTTCGACGACAACAACTGCCACGACGAGAACGACTTCGCGTTCCTCGATGCGGACGACGACGGCGACCTGGACCTGCTGGTGGGGGCCCTGCCCTTCCCCGGCTCGGGCTGTCCCAATCCCGACACGAGCGAGAAGCTGTTCCTGAACATGGGGCCCGTGGGCACCGGCTCCATGAGCTGGGTCTCCGGGGCCTTCGACGCGGGGCCGGACGCCACGCTCGACCTGGAGCTGGCCGACTTCGACGGCGACGGCGCCTACGACGTGGTGAGCGTGCAGGGCGAGTACTTCCCCCCGTTCATCAACCGCTACTACCGCAACACGGGGCCGGCCGACAGCCAGCCTCCGTCCGTGCTGGCGACCTCGGCCACGCCCGCCACCGTGCCGCTCTCGGCGCTCGCGGGCGGCTGGCCCCGGCGCGCGGTGTTGCAGGACTCGATCATGGACGATGGCGTCAGCTACCTGCAGGCTGACCTGGTCGTCTCCACCGACAAGGGCGGCGAGACGTCGATGACCTCCAGCGCCATGGCGCACGTGGGTGGCTCGACCTTCCGCGGCGTGGTCGATCCGGCGCCGTCCTCCACGGGCCTGGTGGGCATGGACGTGAGCTGGCATGTGCGAGCCGAGGACCCGGCCGGCAACAGCGTGGAGTCCGCGGCGCAGACCACGCGCCTGTGCGGCGTGGAGGCCTACGGCGCGCCCACGCCCACGTCGGCGGTGAGCTTCGGCGCGGCGGGCGAGCCCACGGTGGGCGATGTCTTCACGCTGCAGGTGGCGGGCGGCCCCGCGGGCGCCGGCGCCGTGTTGCTGGTGGGCTTCGGTCGCGTGGAGATCGCCAAGAAGGGCGGGCTGCTGCTGGTCGATCCGGCCGGCCTGATCCTGATCGACGTCACGCTCGACGGCGGCGGCGGCCTGGCGCTGCCGGTCAACCTGCCCACGGGCCTGGGCTGGGCCGGCCTGGGCCTCAGCGCGCAGGTGGCGGTGTTCGACGGCGCCCAGAGCCACGGCGTGTCGTTCAGCAACGCCCTTGAGCTGGTGGTCTGCGGCGAGCCGTGAGGGGCAGGGCGCGGCTCCCTCACTTAGACGCCGCCCCGGGCGCTTGGGGCGGCACGCTGGCCGGGGGCAACGTGGCCCTGGAGCTGTTGGTGACGCACACCCACGGCCACGGCGACGACTTCATCATCGACCCGCTGGGTTGATGGGGGGCGGTCCCGGCACGATCTGAGGCGCCAAGCGCAGCGGCAGCAGCGTGTCCGGCAGCGGGCGCGCCGCGTGGGCGTTGACCAGGCGCTCGGCGCGCAGCAGGCAGGCGCCGTCGTCGGCCACCCCCCGGCCCACGACCAGCACGGACGAGAGCGCCGAGAAACGCTCCGGGGCGCGAGCCCAGGCGCCGTCGTCGCGTCCCCAGCGGGCCACGACACGGCCGAGCTGGCTGTCCGTGTCCTCGTAGAGCAGCACCACCAGGGGCAGCTCGTGCTGCGCGGCCAGCGCGGCGTAGGTGTCGACCTTGACGCTGACCGCCTGGGCCACGGCGCGCGAGAGCTCGCGGGCGTCGTCGGCGGCGGCCTGGGCGCGCTCGCTGGCGGCCACGCGCGCGCGCCGGCGGGCCTGCTTCTCGCGCCCTGAGCCGTGGCCTCGCAGCGGGCGCACGGGAGCCCGGCGACGGGGCGCCGCGTCCCGCGTCCAGGGCTCCTCGCCGCAGCCCGTGAGCGAGCGCACCTCGACCAGCGCGCGCTGCTCGCCACGCGCGATCAGCAGGTCGGGGTTCTTGTCGCCCAGGCACGGCTCGCAGGTGAGCGAGAGCTGGAGCTGCGCCATCAGCGCCAGGCTCAGCAGGTGCGCGCGGGCGCCGGCGTGCTGGCCCCAGCGCTCGTGCGCGAGCCCCTTGGCGAGCACGTCGCGGCTCGCGCCGGCGTGGGCGAAGCCGGCCTCGAGCGCGGCGCGCAGCCCGCGCGCCTCGGGCTCGTCCGAGCGCGCCAACCAGCGGAAGGCGGCGTCGCGCCCCTGGTCCTCGGCCAGGGCCAGGGCCCAGGCGCCGAACAGCGGCTCGTCGGCGGGGCGGTCGCGCAGGCTGCTCATGCTGGCCTGCCGGGCGGCTTCGGCTTCAGGGCCGCCAGCTGCGCGAGGCTCCTGCGCTGGCAGCGGAGACTCCACCCGCGGGAGAACACGGCCAGGGCCGTCGCGGCCAGCAATGACAGGCCCGAGCGGCGCCTGGCAGCGCGCGGCCGGCCCACGCGCTCGGCGCAGCCCCCGTAGTAGCGCTCGGTGAACAGCAGCATGAGCAGGGCCGAGGCACGGGTCAGCGAGAACAGGCCGCCGTCGAGCAGCTGCAGCAGCTCGGCGTAGGACGGGGCGTGGGAGAGGGCGATGTCCAGCAGCTCGGCCCGCGCGGCGCGCACGGTCTCGGCGGCGTTGGTCGTCCGGGAGCTGCCGTCGCTGTCGTGCGTCTCCCCGCTGCCGGGTGTGCTGCCCGGCTCGGCCGCGCCCGGCGGGCGGGCCGCGACGCGACCCGGCCGCGCCACACGCGCTCCCAGCAGCGGGCGTAGCGACTCGCGGAAGGCCACACCGCGGGCCAGATCCTTCTCGACGTCGCGGGTCACGTTGGCCAGCTGGATGAATTCTCCCGCGCGCATGCTGGCCTCGCGTTGCTGCGGCGTGAGCTGCGCCGAGCCCGTGCGGCCCAGCAGCGTCATGCGCGCCACGAAGCGCACCGGCTCGCCCAGCACGGCGCGGCAGTAGCGGGTGAGCTGCTCGTTGCCGCGCAGCACGCCGCCCTGCTGGTCGAAGCTGTGCGCGGCCCAGGCCATGCCCGCCGCCATCTCGCGCACCAGCTCGGCGATGATGACCTGCACGGTCGGAGGCAGGTTCAGGAAGACGCGGTCCACCAGCTCGCAGCGCTGCACCAGCAGCAGGTGCGCGCGATCGCGGGCGTCTTCGGCGCGCTCGTCACCGGGTGGCGGGACATGGGGCAGGGCCTGCGAGGCCGGGCCTGTGCTTCGGCTCGGGGCGCTCGCTGACGCGTCGTGGGCGTGGGCGCCCGACGCGTTCGTCAGGGCTCCGGTCGCGTCCGTCAGCCCGTCGAAGCGCGCGCTGAAGGCCGACAGCGACGCCACCGCCTCGTCAGGTCCGGCGGACAGATCCTCGTACGTATCGAGGATGCGGCAGTAGAGGTAGGCCACCGCCGCCGCCCGGGCCGAGCGCGCCGGCAGCATGGCGATGCAGGCGCTGAAGGTGCGCGCGGCGTGGGGCAGGATGGCCCACACGAAGCGCTCGGGGTCGTCGATGGCCGCCAGCGCGTCCAGGTCGGGGCGCTCGCGGTCCGCCAACAGGTCGCGCAGCAGCAGCGCGGGGCGTCGCAGGGCGAAGGGCAGGGCGGCCATGGCGGCGCAGGATACGTCGTGGACGTGGCGTGGCGTGACCCCTCGCCCGAAAGAGCGGAGGCGAGACCCGCTCGGTCGCGCCGGCGTGCGCCCTGGGCGGTCCGCCGCCACGTCCGCCGCCACGTCCACAGCGAGGTCGGGAGCGAGGTCGGGAGCGAGGTCCGCCGCTCGCCATGGGCGCCGCGGCGGCTTCGGGTTAGGATCGTCCGCTTCAGAACTGGAGCCCACCATGCGCATGTACGACCTTCCTCTCCTGTTGCTGTTGGGCCTGGCGCCCGGCTGCGTCATCGCTCCCATGGTGAAGGTGGGCAACACGCCGCTGATGCCCGGCGTGCACGAGGTCGAGCTCTCCAGCGCCCACAGCGTCTGGACCGACGAGAAGATCGTGGTGATCGAGGTCGAGGGCGCCATCTCGTCCCAGACCAAGGTCGGCTTTCTGAGCGAGCGCAACATGGTGGCCGACCTGGCCGCGTCGCTGGAGCGCGCCGCACAGGACGACGACGTGGTGGCGGTGGTGCTCAGCATCGACTCGCCCGGCGGCGGCGTGACGGCCAGCGACCTGATTCACCGCGAGCTGCAGCGCTTCCGGGCCAAGACCGGGCGGCCGGTGGTGGCCTGCATGCTCGGCACGGCGGCGTCCGGCGGCCTGTACGTGGCCATGGCGTCCGATGAGATCTGGGCCCATCCCACTACGGTCACCGGGAGCATCGGCGTGATCGTGCAGTCATTCGGCATCGAAGGCACGCTGGAGAAGATCGGTGTGGAGCCGCGCTCCACCATGAGCGGTCCGCTCAAGGACATGGGCTCGCCCTTCCGGCAGCCCACCGATGAGGAGCGCGAGCTGATGCAGGGCATGGTCGACTCCATGCACGGGCGCTTCGTGCAGGTGGTGGACGAGGGACGGCCCAAGCTCTCCACCGAGACCGTGCGCGGGCTGGCGGACGGGCGCATCTACACGGCGCAGCAGGCGCTGGACAACGGGCTGGTGGATCACATCGGCTACCTGGACGACGCGATCAACTCGGCCATGCGCAGGGCGCGGGTGGCCGACGCCAACGTGGTGGGCTACCGCATCGGCTTCGGCACGCCCAAGAGCCTGTACGGCGCCGAGAGCAGCGCGGCCGGCGACGGGCAGATCCGCGTGGACCTGGGGCTCGATCGCCTGCTGGGGCAGCGCATCGCCGGCGAGACGTTCCTGTACGCGTGGCGCCCCGGGCTCTGATCAGCGCCAGGGTGTCAGACCCGCGCGGCGGCCGCGACTCAGCGCCGGCGGGCACGACGCAGCGCGGCGCGGCCGGGCGTCGGTTGCGCCGCGTCGCGGGTCCTGATCAACGCGGCGCGGCGGGCTCCTCGCTCAGCAGCGGCGCCAGCAGCGTGGCCACGGCGCGGGCCACCGCCGCGCGTCCGTCCTGGCCCATGTGCTCGTTGGGGATGCGCTGCCAGCTGAAGCGCTCTGCCGGCGTGCTCAGCGAGAGGTCGAGGGCCGCGCCGCCCGCCTCGCGCACGATCTTGGTGAGCAGCGCGGCGTTGGCCGCCACCTGGCGGCGGAAGCGGCCGGGGAGCAGGCCCTCGCCGGCCTCGACGTCGACGGGCGTGACGTAGAACAGCGGCTCGATGTCGTGCTCGCGGCAGAGCGCGACGAGCTCGCGCAGGGCCGCCACGCGCTCGTGCTGCGGGTCGATCGCTCCGAGGTAGTTGCAGCTGAGGCGCAGGGCCAGGTCCTCGTCCACCAGCTCGGGTGTGTCGAGCGCCTCGGGGTCGCCGCGCAGGTAGTCGCCCACCACGCCGGCGGGCTGGCCGTCCAGGACGATGGGCGTCTGGCGGAACTCGCGCTCGGTGACGAGGTTGCCATCCAGCACCCGGAACACCGCCAGGGGCTGCCACAGCCGGGCCAGCCAGGGGTGCGCCAAGCTGAAGCGCAGGCGCTCGAACTGCCAGCCCGGTCGCATGCTCCAGCCCGGCAGGAAGCTGCGCGTGTTGAGCACGAACACCGCCGCCCGCGGTCGCGCGCCGGCTGACAGCAGCGCCGCCATCCAGTCGCGATAGACCAGCGGGTGGTAGGCGGCGTGGTCGATGGAGCGCACGACAGGCGCGGAGCTGTGCCGCGCAGTGCGGGGCGCGCCGTCGGTCGGCGGGCTGTCGTTCGGCGGTGCGCCGGGTCGTGGGGTGCCGGGTCGTGGCGTGTCGAGGGGCGGCGCCCCAGCCTGGGCGGAGGCTGTCTCTGCTGCTGCTGCCGACGCGCCGGCCAGCGCGTCCTGCAGCATGGCCGAGATCCAGCGTCGGTCGCTGTCGCCGGGGTCGTGGGCGCGGTTGGTGCTGTCGGCAAAGAACAGCACGTCGGGCGCCTCGGCCACGACGTCGTGCAGCAGCGCGAGCTCCTCCGGCAGGGTGGCGGAGCCGATGGCGAGCTGCAGCACGAAGGCCGACGACGCGAAGATCAACACTCGCCCGAAGAACGAGGCCGGCGTCAGCGAGGTGGGCTGCTGGTCGGCCTGAGAGACGGGCTCCCCAGCGCCGCCGCGTGCGCCGTCGCGCTCGCCGCTCTCCCCCGCGAAGGGCGTGCGCGACTCAGCGGCGCAGGCGGCGGCAAAGCGGTCGGTGAGGGACGGGCGGGTCATGAGTGGCGCTGTCGCAGGTCAGAACTGGAAGTAGAGGAAGGGCACGCGCTGCACCACGCCCTGGTTGAGCAGCAGCAGTACCAGCGCAGCCAGGGCGGCCCAGCGGCGCGCGGTGGGCAGGCCGCCCAGCCAGGCGCTGCTGCGCAGGCGTCCGCGCAGCAGCTGCGCCGCCAGCAGGGCCAGCACCAGGGCGGCGCCGAGGCGCACGTCTGCGCGTGAGGTGCCGGCGGCCTCGATGGCCGACGACCAGGTCGGGCCGCTGAGCGCCTCGCTCCACCCGGCACCGAGCCTGCGCAGCACGGTGAACGCATCGGCCGCCGTGTCGGCGCGGAAGAAGATCCAGGCCAGGTCCACCAGCACGAAGGTCGTGATGCACGAGAGCACGGCCAGCGCGGTGGGGCGGCGCACCAGCCCGGTTGCCCGCGCCAGGGCCGCGCGCACGGGAGCCAGCCACTCGCCCAGCAGGTAGTACATGCCGTGCAGCGCGCCCCAGATCACGAAGCACCAGCTGGCGCCGTGCCACAGGCCGGACACGGCGAACACGATCAGGATGTTGCGCCAGCGTAGCCAGGGCGCCACGCGGCTGCCGCCCAGCGGGATGTACAGGTAGTCGCGGAACCAGGTCGAGAGCGAGATGTGCCAGCGCCCCCAGAACTCCGGCACCGAGCGCGCGAAGTACGGGCGCTCGAAGTTCTTCATGAGCCGGTGTCCCAGGATCTCCGCGCTGCCGATGGCGATGTCGGAGTAGCCCGAGAAGTCGCAGTAGATCTGGAACGCGAAGAAGACCGTGGCCAGCGCCAGCATGGGGCCGTCGAAGCGCGAGGGGTCGGCGTAGACGCCGTCCACCAGCAGCGCCAGGCGGTCGGCGATGACGACCTTCTTCACCAGGCCGCAGACGATCAGGCGCAGGCCGTCGGCGGCGCGGTCGGAGCACCAGCGCGTCTCGGCGCGCAGCTGCGGCAGCAGGTTCACCGAGCGCTCGATGGGCCCGGCCACGAGCTGCGGGAAGTAGCTCACGTACAGCGCGAAGATGCCCAGGTGGCGCTCGGGGCGTTGGTTGCCGCGGTAGACCTCGATGGTGTAGCTGAGCGTCTGGAAGGTGTAGAAGCTGATGCCCACCGGCAGCAGTACGTCGAGCGTGGGGCTGTCCCAGCCCACGCCGGCCCAGCCCAGGGCCTCGTGTACCGCGGTCGCGAAGAAGTCCCAGTACTTGAAGGTGAACAGCAGGCCCAGGTTGCACAGCAGCGAGATGCACAGCAGCGCCCGGCGGCGGGCGGGGCTGCGGCGAGCGTCGCCGGGCGCCGCGCCCATGCCCAGGCCGCAGGCGTAGTCCACCAGCGTGCTGGCCACGATCAGGATCAGGTACGCGGGCTCCCAGCAGGCGTAGAAGACGTAGCTGGCCAGGAGCAGCAGCAGCCAGCGCTGGCGAGCGGGCAGGGCAAAGTGCAGACCCACCACCAGCGGCAGGAACAGCACGTACTGCCACGAGTTGAAGGCCACGTCGACTCCTGCCGGGGCTGGGCGGGCGCACGGGCGCGCCGCTCCACTGGGCGCCGATGATAGGGACCGGCGCGCCGTCGTTCATGGGGCAGGCTGAGGCGGCGCGCTTTCGTAGACTCAGCCCACCCCGAGGAAGACCGCACATGTCGAGTTGCCGCGCCATCCAGCTCATCCTGTTGGCCGCTTGTGTCCTGCCGCTGGCGGCCGCCTGCGCCGTGCCCGAGCAGGTCATGGCCTCACCCGATGAGCCGGTGCGGCTGCGCCCGCCGGCCCGGGCCTTCGTCGGTCGAGATCCGCTCAGCTTGGTGGACCGTGCCCAGCGCACCGTGGCGGATCTGCCCCTGACCACCGCGCTCATGCGAGACGTGGCGCAGCGCGCCGAGCGGGCCGTGGTGTCCATCTACATCGAGGGGGACAACCCCCACCGGCTGTATCCGCTGGGGCTACGCATTCCCGGCACCAGCTTTCGCGTGCACCTGAAGGGCGACTCCCTGGGCAGCGGCTTCTTTGTGCACGAGTCGGGCCTGATCCTCACCAACGATCACGTGGTGCGCTACGCCAAGCAGATCCGGGTGCTCACCAAGGGCGGGCTCGAGCTGCCGGCCACGCTGGTGGCGCACGATCCGGTGTACGACCTGGCCTTGCTCAAGGTGACGCCGCCGCCGGGCTTGGCCTTCTTGACCATCCCCATGGGTGACAGCAACGCCATGCAGGTGGGCGAGCCGGTCATGGCCGTGGGCAACCCGCTGGGTCTGGGCTTCACGGTGACCGCCGGCGTGGTGAGCCAGACCGACCGCAACCTGATGGGTGTTCGCCCCGGCGACGGGCGCGGCGTGCACTTCCTGCAGACCGACGCGACCATCGCACCGGGCAGCTCGGGCGGTCCGCTGATCACGCTCACTGGCGCGTGGGTG
>QNBX01000035.1 GCA_003644265.1 Planctomycetota bacterium | reverse complement strand
CTCGGCGCCCATCCCCAACGACCCGATCCTGCCCGGCCTGTGGGTGATCACGCAGTTTGCGGTGCTCGACCCGGGCGCGGCGCATCCGTCGAACACGGCGTGGGGCGACGCGCTGCGCATCACGTTCGTCGACTGAGCAGAACGAGCAGCTGAGCGATCACGGCGGGGCGGTCTCCCTCACGGCGGCCGCCCCGCCTCATGTCTGGGCCGCATCGACGCCTGTCCGGTCCTCACGGTCGGTCGCGCAGGCCTCCACGTCGTCCTACCTACGCGCGCGCCCCGCTCGCAGCACGTCCAACGCCAGCAGCACGAACAGCGCCACGGCAAAGGCCATGTGCCAGCCCAGCGAGCGCAGCGCCGGCGACGCCAGCCCCAACACGAAGGCCCAGCCCGCCCACATCACCAGGCGCGGGCGCTGACGCAGCGCCAACACCCCCGGCAGCAACCACAGAAAGTAGTGCGTCCAGACCAGCGGCGACACGAAGAGCATGCCCAGGCAGGCCAGGGCGAAGAGCTGCAGCCCAGGCTCAACGCTGAACGCATCCGGCGGGTCGCGCGCTGACGCGAGCGCGGCACCTCCCCGCTGCGTCGCCGCCGCCGCGTCCGCGGCGGGGTGGTTCGCTGTGGCGGCGCTGGCCAATCGCCGCCGGGCCGAACGCGCCGCCGCCGCGCCCAGCGCCATCAGCCCCGCCAGGCCCAGGCTGACCGCCGTCCAGACCACGTCGTCGGGCAGCGAGGCCACGCGCGGCCAGTCGCGCACCCGCACGCTGCTCGTGTCGCCGAAGGTGCGCCAGCTCGCGATCCACAGGCTCTGGTTGCCGTGGCGCAGGGAGCGGTCCAGCAGCACCATGCGCGCCGGCGTCTGATCGAACATCTCCGTGCGCCAGCGGGTGAGCCCCTCCCATGCCGGCCCGGACCCCAGCACCCAGACGCACAGGCCGGCCACCAGAACGCCCGCCCCCACGAAGCCCGCCAGACTCGCCAGCCTCCGGCGCGGGCCAGCCAGCAGCAGCGGCACCACCAGCAAGCCCGCCGGGAGCAGCTTGAGCGCCGCCGCCAGCGCCAGCAGGCCGCCGCCGAACAGCGCCGCGCTGCGTTCGTCGCGAGCCTCAACGCCCACGCAGCGCGCCACGCCTGCCGTCGCCAGCCACAGCAGCAGCGGACCGCTCTGGCCCAGGCCCAGGTCGTTGACCAGGAACGGCAGCGCCACCAGGAAGGCCGCGCGCTGCCCCGCCGGCGGCACCCCCGAGAGGCGCTGCAGTTCCCGCGGCAAGCCGGCGATGGCGCACAGGTTCAACAGGAACCACACGCTCGCCGCCACCTGCAGCGGCAGCCAACCCAACGGCGACAGCAGCACGGAGAAGCTGGGCAGGTAGCGTTCCACCGACTTCTCGAGGCTCAGCGAACGCTGCTGCGCCACCTGCACGGCCGCGCGGTGGAAGCCGTCGAAGTCGTTGCTCTCGCGTCCGGCGCGCTCCACCGCCACGCCCCCCACCAGCAGCGTGAGCAGCAGCAAGGCGACGCGGATGAGCGGAGAGCGAGGCAGCACGCCGCGGAGGGTACCCTGCCCCTCCGTGGACACCCTCATCCTGCGCGACGACCGCTTCTTGGAGCACGACCCGGGGCCGGGACACCCCGAGCGACGCGCGCGCCTCGAGGCCGTGTACGCCAGCCTGGACGCCGAACCCATCGCCGGTACGACCAGCGCCACGCCGCGCGCCGCCACGCGCGAGCAACTGCTGGCCGTGCACACCGCCGCGCACGTAGCGCAAGTGGAGTCCAGCGCGGGGCAAGCGCACACCCAGCTTGACGCGGACACCGCCGCCAGCGCAGGCAGCCACCAGGCGGCGCTGCTGGCGGCGGGTGGCGCGATCCAGGCCGTCGAGGCCGTACTGGCCGACCAGGCGCAGGGCGCGTTCGTCTTGTGCCGCCCCCCGGGCCACCACGCCGAGGCCTCGGGCGCCATGGGCTTCTGCCTGTTCAACAACGCGGCGCTGGCGGCCGAGCACGCCGTGCGTCAGCTGGGCTGCCGACGCGTGCTGGTGGTGGACCCCGACGTGCATCACGGCAACGGCACCCAGCACAGCTTCTGGGAGCGCGCCGACGTCATGTACGTCAGCAGCCACCGCTTTCCGTACTTCCCCGGCACCGGCGCCTCGGGCGAGGTGGGCGCCGGCGCGGGCGCGGGCTACACGCTCAACCTGCCCCTGCCCGCAGGGCTCGGCGACGCCGACCTGGTGCACCTGTACCGGTCCTGCGTGAGCCCGGTCGTGCGGCGCTTCGCGCCTGAGCTGATCATCGTCTCGGCCGGCTTCGACACCTGGCACAAGGATCCCCTGGGCGACCTGGCCCTGACCGAGGCGGGCTTCGCGGCGCTCTTCTCGATCTTCCGCGGCTGGGCCGAGGAGTCGTGTCCACGGCGCATGGTCGCCCTGCTGGAAGGGGGCTACGCCCTCGACGGCGTGGTGGCCGGCGTGCGCGCGGGGCTGTCCGTCATGAGCGCGGCGAGCCCGCCCGCGCTGGCCGTGGATGGTGCTGTCAGCGACGCCGCGCGCCGGGTGGAGCGCGAGGTGCGCCGCGCCCTCTCACCGCACTGGCCGTGCCTCGCGGGATAGCTCGCCGGTGAGCACGTAGCGCAGCACGCCCAGCACCTGCTCGGGATCGCGCGCCACGGCGCAGGCGGCCGCGTCCACTTCCTTGAGCGCGTGGTCGAGGGACTCGTGGTGCAGGGTCACCAGTGGCTTGCCCTGGGCCGCGGCCCAGCCGGCGTCGAAGGCCGCGTTCCACTGGCGGTACTTGTCGCCGAAACGCACCACCACCACGTCGGCACGAGCCAGCAGCGTGCGCGTGCGGATGGCGTTGACGCCGGCGCCCTTGCGGTCCTTCCAGAAGCTGGCTGGCTCGTCCCCCAGGAGCGCCACACCGCAATCGTCGCTGGAGGCGTGGTCGCTTACGGGGCCGCTGAAGCTCACGGGCAGGTCGGCCGCCGCCGCGCCGGAGATCAGGCGTTGGCGCCAGTCGCTGTGGATCTCACCCGAGAGGTACACGTTCAGTGCTGGGGCGCTCATGGCTGCTGGTCTCGTGGAGATCTGTGAGCGGCGAGCATACCGGTCAACCGCGCGCTTCTCAGCGCAGGTAGCCCAGCTCGCGCATGGCCGCCAGCAGCCCGGGGTCCAGGTCGTCTGCGTCCGCCGACAGCAGCTGCTCCAGCTCGACGCCATGGGGCAGCAGCGGCACGAAGGCGCGACGCAGGCGCCGGGCCAGGTCGTCGAGCGCGTCGGCGCGACGGTCTGCGAGGTCCCGGAGCTCCCCGGGGTCGGCGGCCACGTCGTACAACTCGGCCAGCTCGTCACCCTGCGCGAAGGGCCGCCCGGCCGGGTCCTGACTGGAGCGGATGCGCCAGCCGAGGTGTGCCTTCAGGCGCCCCGCCGTGATCGAATCGGTGACATACAGCGCCGCGTCCTGGCGACCTTCCACCTGTGTGGTGAACGACACGCGACAAAGCACATCGCGCGCGAAGGGGTCGCTCTCCTCGCCCGTGAGCACGGGCCCCAGGCTGCGGCCGTCCAGTGCGTAGGGCAGCGCCTGCTCATCGCCCGCCAGCATCTCGACCAGCGTGGGAAACAGGTCGATCAGGCGCACGCGCTGCGGCACGCGCTGGCCGTGGCGCGCGGCCCAGGCGTCGTCGGCGGGAAACTTCACCAGCAGCGGCACGTGCACCAGCTCCTCGTAGAGCTGCACCGAATGCTGGGTCGCGCCGTGCTCGAGGAACTCCTCGCCGTGATCGGCGCTGACGATGATCAGTGCGTCATCCCAGAGACCCGAGCCGCGCAGCCACTCGAGCCGCCGCTGCAGCTGGGCGTCGGAGTCGATGGCCTCGCCGCGGTAGGCCTCGCGCAGCTCTCCCACCTGGGCCGGGTCGAGCGGGCGGTAGAACCAATCCGTGGAGGCCGGGTCGATCTGCGTCGGCGCAGGCGAGCCCAGGCGCGCGCGGGCCGCGTCGGACGGCGCGTAAGGGCCGTGCAACCCCAGGATGTGCTCGTAGGCGAAGAGCCGCTCGGGCAGCTGCGCGATCGGCGCGGCCCGGCCGCTGGCCAGGTCGGTGTGGTCGAAGCCCTGCAACATGCCGTCGCCCGGTCGCACATGGATCGTGAACGGGTGCGTCCAGGTCTCGTAGCCGAAGTCGGACAGGAACTCAGCCAGGGTGTAGAAGCGCGGGTCGAGGTCGAACACCAGCGTGCCGCCCTCGGGCCAGACCGGCACCACACCGTGCATGACGCCGTGCCGCTGGGGCCACAGCCCGGTGAACATGGAGGCGCTCGAGGTCTTGGTGAAGCTGGCCTGGGCGTAGGCCGCCTCGAAGTCCACGGCCTCGCGCCGGAACGCGTCCAGGGCAGGCATGAGCGGGCTGCCGTCGTCCAGCAAGGCCCGCGCGGTGTCCGTGCGCAGCGCGTCGATGGTGTACCACCACACCAGCCGCGGCGCGCGGGGAGCGGGGCTGAGCCGCGCGCCGTTCAGCCTCGCGCCGCCGCTGGGCCCCGCGCGATCGGCCACCACGGCACGACCGGCCACGGCCACAGCCAGGGCCTCGGACGACAGGGCAACGAAGGGGTCGCGCAGGGGCAGCACGCGCAGCTCCCGAGCAGCCCGCGGCAGTTCCACCGTGTACACGCGCCCGTTGCTGTTGGGGTCGGAGTTGTCGCTGGCCGAGAACCACAACGAGCCATCCCAGTGCGAGTAGGCTCCGCCGCCCTGGGCGCGCACGTCGGCGTGGCTGGCGTGGGCCGGGCCGAGGGGCACGCCGTCCTCCCTGAGCACCAGGCGGCTGTGGGCGCCATCGACAGCGTCCGACACCCAACTCGGGGGCGCGGCCACGGTGAAGGCGTGCCCGCTGTCGCGCGCGAACGGCCGCGCCAGCGTGATCTCGTCAGGGCCCGGAGCGGGCAGGGCCAGCGCCCGCGCCGCCGCCACGCAGCACAGCACCACAGCGATCAACACGGACGACGGCTTCATAGCGGGGATCGTACCCACTACCCTCGCGGCATGACCTCGATCTGTCGCCACGTGCTCGTCTCCGGCCGCGTCCAGGGCGTGGCCTACCGCTGGTCCGCCGCCGCCCGCGCCCGAGATCTGGAGCTGGCGGGCTGGGTGCGCAACCTGCCCGACGGTCGCGTGGAGGCGCTGCTCAGCGGACCTGCACCCGCCGTGGCGTCCATGCTGAGCTGGATGGAGCAAGGCCCGCCAGCCGCCGAGGTGCAGCGCGTGCAGGCCAGCGAGGCGCCGGCGTGCGACGCCGAGGGCTTCGAGATCCGGACCTGACCGGGAGCCCGCCGCCACCGGGCCGGGACGCCGCGGTCAGCGCTGCGGGGCCGCCCCATCTGCTTTGCCCAAGGATGGCCGCGGTCGCAGATCGGGCGCCCACTGGCGCAGCACCTACCGAGCAGCCCCCATGACGCTTAGCGACCGCGAAGCAGGAGCAAGCCCTGCAACGCGGCCACAAGGTCGCCACGCCGGGTCAGTCGCACCCGGAGCCCTGCACAGTGGCAACGCTGGTTACTGCTACTTCTTGATGGGCTTGTGGATCTTCTTGAGCGACTTGCGCGCCCAGGTGACGGACTTCAGAGGCTTGCCCTTGGCGAGCGCCTTGAGGTCGGCCGCTGCGAACTTGTTCCTGAAGTTCTCGTGGCAGCCGAGGCAGACCCACTCACCTGTGAGGACGCCGGTGGCCGACGATCCGTCTTCAGTGAACGGCTCGTCGTTCTTGTCCGTGGAGATGTCGAACAGGTGGCTACGAACGTCGCCCTGGTACTTGTTGAAGGCGACGGCGGACTTGCCCATGTAGGGCATGTGGCAGTCCTTGCAGCCCAGGCCGAAGTCCACGTGCTTCTTGCCGAGGCCCTTGAAGGCCTTCTTCACGTCGGCGTAGCCCTCGTGGCAGTCCACGCACTGGGTCGTGATCGAGAACTCGGACTTCTTGTGCGCGTCGTGGCAACTCCCGCAAGACAGGTCGGCGTGCGGCGACGCGAGGAACTCGTTGTACTGCTCATGGTGCTTCACGTAGCCGCCCTTGGCGGGGATCTCCGTGAAGGGATCGCCCCGCACGTGGCAGGCGCCACACGCCGCGGCCGAGTCGTCCAGGATGATGTTGGCCGACGAAGGCGCGTTGATGTGGTCACCTCCGGCGCCGTGGCACTCCTCGCACTGGATGCCTTCGAACTGCCAGGTGCCGTGGATGCCCTCAAGCCCGTCCTGGTTGCCCTCGGGTGAGAACCCGGTGGTGTGGCAGGACCCACAGTCGTAAGGCTTGCCCACCTCGCCCGCGTGGTAGTCCACCCACTCGCCGGTGGCGATGTTGTACTGGTTGTTACCGGGCTCCCCCGTCGGCGACTCGGTGATGATGTAGCCATCAAGGTCCATGAAGCGGATCTTGTAGCTGTGGCCGCCAATGACGTAGCTGATGTCGTCCCAGTCATAGCCCGAGGGCAGCGGGACGGACCAGGTGTCGACCTCGCTGCGCTTGTGCAGCTTGAACGGGTGGCCCGAGACGCGGTGGTCGTTCCACTTGGCCTCATGGCATTGCTTGCAGGCGTCGGAGCCGACGTACTCCGGGCCCACGCCAGAGTAGGTCTGAGCCGCCAGGCTGGGGCCCATGGCAAGGGCGGCGATCAACGCCAGCCCCCCAACGATGCGCATGTTCTTCATGATCGGTTCTTTCCGGATGATTGAGGACGCAGGGCAGTTCTCAAGGCGGGATGCGCCAAGCAGAGCAACGGCCTTGGCTCCCGTCAGTCAGCGGATGAAACGAACACGCGGTGCTCCCGAGAGGGGGGCGTCGCCGGACTCCGCGACGCCACGCAGGACTTGCACAACCTGAGTCATTCTACGGTCAGTAACCCGACCGTCAAGTCATCTTTCGGCGGCATCGGAGGATTACTGGAGGCGATTCCCGGGCCCGCCGGCGTGTCTCAGACCAGCAGGCGCTTGGTCCGGAAGTGGGTGCCGCCGTTCACGAAAGTGATGGCCGCGATCACCTCGCCCTGCACCCACGCGAAGCAGGGCTCCTGGGTGGGAAACCCGGGCGGTGTGCGCAGCGTCTGGCCGCGGGTCAACACATGGCGCTGTTCGAGCGGCACGTTGAGTCGCGGGTACACGGAGAGCGCCGCCTCGATGCCGACGATGTGCTCGTGGGTCACGTCCTCCGGCGCGCGCGCCATGTCGAGGTCGAGGTCGCCCACGCGCTCACGCACCAGGCGCGACATGTAGCCGCCGGTGCCCAGCGCGGCGCCCAGGTCGCGCGCGATGGAGCGGGCATAGGTGCCCGACCCGCAGCGCAGGCTCAGGTCGACCTGAGGCCACTCGTAGCGCGTCACGCTCAGGGCGTGCACGTTCACCGTGCGCGGCTTGGGCTCGATGATGTTGCCCTTGCGCGCCTCCTTGTGCAGCCGCTTGCCGCCCACCTTGACCGCAGAGTAGACCGGCGGCACCTGCTGGATCTCGCCGATGAACGGCAGCAGCGCGGCCTCGACGGCCTCGCGCGTGGGTGGCTCGGGCGCGGGCTCCGTGGGCACCAGCTCGCCCTCGGCGTCGTCGGTCTCGGTGGTGCCGCCCAGCGTGACGGTGATGTCGTAGACCTTCTCACTGCGCACGACCATGTCCTGGATCTTGCGCGCCTTGCCCACCACCAGCACGAGCACGCCCGTGGCCAGGGGGTCGAGACTGCCGCAGTGTCCGAGGGCGCCCACGTCGAGCTGCCGCTCCACGATATCGAGCGCCCGGCGGGACGTGATGCCCATGGGCTTGTTCACCACGATCAGACCCCGCGGCTGGGGCTCGTCATCGGTGTCACGCGCAGTCTTGGGCCGGGGCTGTGCAGGCATCGTGAAGCGCTTCCGTCAGGGAGTCAGAGTTCGCCGGTGAGCATCACGCGCCCGCCGTGGACCGAGTCGTACGTCACCGTAAACGGACCCGACCCGGTGACGACCCAGCGTAGCCTCTGGGTGCCGTGGCCCTCCACTCCCCGATCCAGGCGCAGGCGCGCCGGCTCGTGCTCCACCGCGTCGAACTCGGTCAGGTCGAAGCGCCCGGCGCCGGGGCCCCCGGCCACCACCACCAGCCCGTCGCCCTCGATACTCACCAGATCCGGCCGCCCGATGCCCTTGTCGGCGGAGACCGCGGTGCGCGTCGGGATGCCGGCCAGGTTGCGGAAGCTGGCAGTCACGATCCGGGACCCGCCGGCTCCGTGCTCGACCTCAAGCGACACGGCCTCGAGCTTGGGCAGCTGCGCCGCGTGGAACATGCAGAAGGCCGCGTTGCGGTGCAGCATCTCCTCGATCATGAAGGCCGGCGGCGTGCGCCCGGTCATCTTCTGGGCGCCCCCCACCTCGACCGTGCCGTACTGCGGATGCTCGACCTCGTGCCAGTCGACGAAGGTTTCGCCCAGCATGAGATGGTCGTCGAAGAACAGGCGCTCTCGCTCACCGGCCTCGCCCCGCGCGGGCGAGCGGCCGAACAACTGGTCGCTGTTCCAGAGCTCGTTGGTGAACGAGATGATGCCCAGGCCTTCGTGGGTCCAGGTGACGAAGCCGCCGTGGACGTCGTACAGGTCCTTGAAGATCACCAGGTAGCGGTAGTGCGGCAGGATGTCCTCGCCGTCCGCGCCGATGGCCTCGTACACGCGACGGTCGGCCGACGGGTACCAATCCTGCCGCGCCTCGGCGCCCGGGCCACGCAGCAGCATGCCTCCGGCGTTGTGGAACGACTGCACGGCCGCGATGCGCGGGTGGGCCATGATGAACTCACCGATGGCCGCGGTCTCGGGGAAGCTGAAGGGGTAGTCGCCCGCGCCGAACTGGATGTGGCGCGGCTGCCAGCCGCCGGGCCAGTTGCGGTTCATGTCGTAGCCGCCGGGGCCGTCCTCACCGTTACGGCCGTCGCCGTCGTTGTCAAAGCCCTCGCTGCCGAGGGAGATCCAGTCGGCGCCGAGCTTGACGCGCTCCTCGGCGGCCACGCGCAGCAGGATGCGCGGGTCGTCCGGCGCCAGGATGTGCGTACCGCTGCCCGGCTCGACGCGCTTGCGCATGCGCGTGATGTGACCGTCGCCGTCCAGGTCGTCGTAGCCGTCCTCATCCGCCACGCCGTCACCATCGTTGTCGAAGGGCAGCATGCCGCTGCGCGACGAGTGGGCGTTATTGGCGGCCTCGAACCAGTGCTGGCGCCCGTCCGGATTCACCATGGGCAGGATGTAGAAGACGGTCTCGGCCAGGAGCGCGTCCACATCGGACAGCTCGCCCTGCCGCTCCGCCAGGAACCAGGCCAGGTACACGGCCGCCTCGGCACCTTGCACCTCGTTGCCGTGCACGTTGCCGTCCACCCACATGGCGGGCTTGTCGGCCTCGGCGCCGCCGGCCGGGTCGGTCAGGGTGAGCAGCGGCATGGGCCGTCCCTCGGCGCTCGGCCCGATGAACTCCAGGCGGCACAGCTCGGGGTGCGCGTCGGCCAGTCGGCGGCACAACTCCACGATGCCGTCGTAGTCGTAGAAGCGATTCCAGGCCACGGGCAGCTTGGGCTCGCGCACGGACTGGGACAGCGCCGAGGCCGGCAGCAGCGCGGACAGGAACAGCAGGCAGATCGCCAGGCGTCGGGCGCTCATCAGAGGGTCAGCTCCAGCGTGAGGTCGGGCGCGCAGTCGGAGTCGACGTGCAGCGTCAGGGTGGCGCCGTCGGAGACGCCCGCGAAGGTCCAACGCAGCTCGTGCCGGCCGCCGTGGGCCGGCAGGTGATCGACCAGCGCCTGGGTGGGTCCGTGCACACGCTCGACGCCCGCGGACAGCTCGGGCGTGACGCGCAAGGGCCGCGCCGAGTTGGCATCGGCCGCGAACTTCGGCGCGCTCGGCAGGGCGCCGGTGTTCACCAGCACGCAGCTCACGCTGGCCAGCCCGCCGGCGTGGCGCTGCACCTCGACCTCCTCGAACACCAGCGCGGGCGCGGCGTCGAGCACCGACAGAGCGAAGCTGGCGAGGGTGGCCGCCAGGCGCGCGCGCTCGTCGTCGGGCATGTCGATCAGCACGCCGGGAGCCAGGCCGCCCAGCTCCACCGAGCCCAGGTCAGGGTGCTCGTAGGGCGTCCAGGGCAAGAAGCCCTCGCCACCGCGCTCAGCGTCCAGCCAGGCCAGCACCGCGGCCGGCACGGGCGCGTTCTTGTCGGAGCTGGGTTTGTCTGCGTCGTCGTCTGCGTCGTCGTCTGCGTCGTCGTCTGCGTCGGCGTCTGCGTCTGCGTCTGCGTCTGCGTCTGCGTCTGCGTCGTCGTCTGCGTCGGCGTCGGCGTCGGCGTCGGCACCGGCATCCTCATCGGCCGCGTCGCGCTCGGGCTCGGGCAGCTCCTCGGGGGGCGCCCAGGGTCGGACGCCCAGGGGCCAACGGCCGCCCTGGTGATAGGCCCAGGCCAGCAGCGAACCGTCGTCGAGCGACCCGCCCTTGACGTCATGCGCCTCCTCGCCCGCGGCGTCCTTCAGCAGCTTGCCCAGGCTCCGCATGGTCTCGACGTCGTCCTCGAGCAGGCCGTCGAGCGCCGCGCTCATGCCGCCGAAGCGCCCGCGGGGCAGCTTGCCCGCCTGCTTGGGCGCCTCCACCAGAGTGTCGTCCGGCCCCACCACCAGCACATGGCCCAGGCCGGGGTGCGCCAGCAGGAGGTCCACCAGCGCGCGGGACTCGGGCTCGGAGAGCGGATACGGGCCGGCGTCGGGATCGTGCTCGGCCCAGTCGTGCGGGAAGTTGCGATCGGGGCGCGCGCCGTCGTCGCCGTCCTCATTCAGCTCGCCGTCGCCGTCGTCGTCGCGGCCCTCGCGCAGCACGCGGTGGGTGCCACGCTCATCGGCCTTGGCCTCGCGCAGCGCGCGCGGGTCGTGCTCATCGATGACCCAGGCGCCTTCGGCGTCAGGCACCCGCATCCAGGCCACGAGGCCGTCGCCGTCCAGGTCGGAGGGGCCGTCCTCGTCGATGCGCCCGTCACGGTCCGCGTCGTCGCTGCGCCGATTGCCCCCGGTCTCGCGCAGGGGCGTCAGCGCACCGGAGCGCGTCTGGGCGCCGTCCGGGTTGGCCCGGGGGACGAACACGAGCACGCGCGTGCCCAGCTCGCCCGCCAGGTCGTCGTGGGCCAGCAAGGCCTCAGCCACGTCCAGCAGCAGGTCGCCGTCGGACACCCGGCCGCCCTCCAACCCGGCTACCAGCAACATGCCCTGACGCCCGCTCAGCGAGGCCGGCGCTGCGCCCAGCACCAGCGCCTCGATCGGGCCACCGCGCCGGCTGGCCCCCAGCAGCTCGACGCGCGCCAGGGCGTGCCCCGCGGCCAGGTCCTGCAGGCGCGATCCCGGGTCAGCGAGACGCGGCCCCGCCAAGCGGGGAACTGCTGCCACCGAGGCGGGCAACAGTCCAGAGGTGGCGTGTGCCGAGATGCCGAGCAGCAACACAGCGCTGGTCGTCAACAGTGGGCGCGTGCCCATGGCCTTCTCCGAGAGCGGGGCGAGGGTTTTCAAGGCGGACCGAGCGCGGCATTCTACCCACCCACCGCACCCCGCCACCGAGCCGATGATCCCCACGATCCCGACGCGCACGCCTGATCACCTCGACGTCCCCACGCCGCTGCTGCGCCTACGCGACCTGGCCTACGACGTCTGGTGGTCCTGGAACCGCCCCGCACGGCGCATCTTCGAGCGCATCGACCCCGACCTGTGGGCCCGCTACCGCAACCCCGTGTTGCAGCTCATGCTCAGCCGCGCCAGCCATCTGCACGATCTGGCCGAGCAGGAGAGCTTCATCCTGGAGCTGCAGGACGTGCTGGACGCCTGGGACGCCGACCGTGCCCGGCCGGCGCTGCCGGGCGCCCCGGTGGCCTACGTCTCCGCTGAGTACGGCCTGCACGAGTGCCTGCCGGTGTACTCGGGCGGCCTGGGCGTGCTCTCGGGCGACCACCTCAAGGAAGCCTCCGACATGGGGTTGCCCATGGTGGGCATCGGGCTGTTCTACCGACGCGGGTACTTCCGCCAGCTGATCGATCCGGATGGGAGCCAGCAGCACCTGTATCCCGACCTGGACGCCCTGCGCCTGCCGATCCTGCGCGTGCGCGACGCCTCCGGCGCCAGCCTGCGCGTGCCGGTCGAGCTACCCGACCGGCGCGTCTGGCTGCGGGTCTGGCTCACCTGGGTGGGCCGCGTGCCGCTGCTGCTGCTGGACTCGATGACCACCCACAACGCCACCGAGGACCGCTACATCACCTCGCTGCTCTACGTCACCGGACGCCAGATGCGACTGGAGCAGGAGGTCGTCCTGGGCCGCGGGGCCGTGGCGGTGCTGAAGGTCCTCGGCATCGAGCCATCGGTCTGGCACATGAACGAGGGTCACAGCGCCTTCCTTGCCTTGGAGAACCTGCCCCAAGCAACGGGCAGCAGCCTTGAGGAGCGCGTGAGCAGCGTACGTCCACGGCACGTCTTCACCACCCACACGCCGGTCCCGGCGGGCAACGAGGTCTTTGACCTCGACGCCGTGACGCCCTTCCTCGACCAGACCGCCCAGACCCTGGGCGTGCCCACCGAGGAGCTGCTGGCCCTGGGAGCAGGCCCGGCCGAGGGCTTCAACCTCACCGCTCTGGCCCTGCGCCTCTCCTGCCGTAGCAACGGCGTCTCCCTGCTGCACGGGGAGGTCAGCCGCAAGATGTGGCCGGAGCACGACGTGGGCGCCATCACCAACGGCGTGCACGCTCCCAGCTGGATGGGGCAGGAGATCGCCCGGGTCCTGGCGGCGGGCAGCAACAGCGACCCGAGCGAGCTGGCGCGGCGGGCCGAGAGCCTGCCCGACGAGACGCTCTGGGCAGCCCATTCGGCCCAGAAACACCGGCTCATGCGCTTTGTGCGCGTGCGCATGACGCGCCAGGCCGCACGCCACGGACGCTCCACCGCCGAGCTGCGCAAGGTGCAGGGCGTGCTGGACAGCACCGCGTTGACCCTGGGCTTTGCCCGGCGCTTCGCCCCCTACAAGCGGGCGGACCTGCTGTTTCACGACCCGGAGCGCCTGGCCCACATCCTCGCCAGCGCCGATCGCCCGGTGCAGATCATCATGGCCGGCAAGGCGCACCCGGCCGACACCAGCGGGCAGGACATGATCCGCCACGTATGGGATCTGGCCAACAGCTCCCCGCTGAAGGGGCACATCGTGCTGCTGGAGGACTACGACATCGCCGTGGCGCGCCTGCTGGTCCGCGGCGTGGATGTCTGGCTCAACACGCCTGAATGGCCGCGCGAGGCCAGCGGCACCAGCGGCATGAAGGCCGCCATGAACGGCATCCTCAACGCCTCCGTGCCCGACGGCTGGTGGGCCGAGGCCTGCGACGCCGGCATGGGCTTCACCCTGGGAGACCAGGAGCTGCCCGAGCGCGAGCGCGACGGCCAGCTGCTGCTGGAACTGCTCGAGCGGGAGATCGTCCCGGCCTGGTCCGAACGCGACAGCAGCGGCCTGCCTCGACGCTGGATCGGCATGATGCGCACCGCCATCGCCCACAGCCTGAGGCACTTCTCGACGCGGCGCATGATCAGCCAGTACCGCGATGAGGTCTACGCACCCGCGCTCGAGTGCCCCAGCCCGTGAGCAGAACGCAGACTTCTCTCTGAGGAGAATCTGCGACCCAGCTGAGCGGAAGGATGGGTCCGGCATCTCCTGGCGTGCGGCGCCGCGGTGACGTCTTCGTGACTCTCGTTACTCGGACGCCTCGCCGTCGTCGAAGGCCCTTGAGTACCCCCTCGGGGGATCTCCACGCCGGCCCCGCCGGAGTGGCAGCGCCGGGGAAGCCTGCCCGCAGCACCCTCTTCCCCACGCTGATCTGTCCACTCCGGCGGGCCCGGTCCTTACCGGGTTGTGCACTTTTTTCCGCGACTTATCCAGTCGCGCTGGGGAGGAGGGAAAGCCGCGCTTTCAACGCCAAATCGGCTCAAGATGCGCGAATGCCCATATGTCGATGGGGTACAAATCGTACAAGTAATCTCAATTATCGCTATTGCTTTGGTTACATCTCTGCCGACAAGCGTCAGCGCGACGCGTCCGTGTGAGCAACCCGTTGAGTACCGGGCAGGCACTCAACAGACCTCCCGGGCGGGAAAGTGGAGATCACCCAGAGTGCAGCCAGAGCGTCTGGTCGAACGCCTGCGGAGCATCCCCGATCTGGGGCCGTTGCCGCTGCTCGATGCCTTCGATCCCAGTAACGACCTGCACCTGGACGAGGTGGCGCGCGTCCTCCTGATTCGCTTCCGACAGGTCCACGACGCAGAGGCCTTCACGCTCCTTTTTGAGCTGACCCAGGACCGTCTACACCAGATCGCGGCTCAGATCTCCCGGCGCTTCAGCCCCTCTGCGGATCCAGAGGAGCTCGCGGCCGCGTTCCTGGCCCGGCTGTTCTCGGACGTCCGCAGCCCCGACCAGCCGCCCGTACGGCGATTCCTGGCCCTGGCCCACACGTCCATGCGCAATTCGGTCTTCGATCTGCTGCGCCAACAGCGCCGGGCTCGTACCGGGAGCCAGCAGTATCAGGACTCGCTCCAGCCGCCCCACGATCCCGCGCTGCAGGCCGAGCGCGAGGAGCAGGACGCCCTCCTGGCCCGCTGCGGCGAGCGGCTGGTGACGCTCACGGACGATTGCTTCCACCGGCTCGAGCCGCGCGACAAGAACGTGCTGGTGGCCCGGGAGGTCCTGGGCATGAGCTACGAACGCGTGGCCTCCATGCTCGGCCTGGAGACCAAGCAGGTCGGCATGATCATCCGGCGCGCGCGGCAGCACCTGGCCGACAGCCTCTTGACGCGCCTGGACGAACTGCAGCTGGACGGCCCCGCCCAGGCCAAGACCGACGCGCTGGTGCGCAGCTGCCTGCAGAGCAAGCAGGGCGCCAAGAGCGTCCGCACGCTGGTGCAGCGCATGCTCGACGTGGCCATCGAGGCCGGCCACCGGCGCCTGTCCGATCTGGTCTACGAGATGGCCAAGTCGTGCTTGGTCGCCGTGCCAGATTTCGAGCAGCGCATGCTCGTGCACACCCCCCCGCGCCGCCGTGAGCAGGTCGCCGAGGACGTGCGCGACATGGGCGCGCGCCTGGCCGCCGTATCGGCCCCATCGCACGAGATCGAGCCCGTGGCCGACGTAGCCCTCCACGCCACCTCGCGCCAGGCGATGCTGGACGATGCGCTGGGCTGCCTGCAGGCCCTGGAGCGCCTCGAGGGGCCCAGCGGTCGTCAGCAGGTGGCGCTGGCCCTGCACCACATCCACACCGACCAACTGACCGAAGCCGAGCACCTGCTGCACGGCCTGATGAACGCGGACATCCCGTCCGTGACGCGCCAGAACGTCTTCCGGAACCTCACGCTTGTGCTGTTGCGGCAAGAGCGCTGGGCCGACGCCCTGGGCGTCGCGGAGGCCGCGGCGGCGGATTGGCCGGATGATCCGGCACGGATCATGAACGTCTGCTATGCGACCACACGGCTGGACGACGCGGAGGGCTTCGAGAGCCACGTGCGCCAGTTGGTCGCGATCCAGGCCCGCGAGCAGCACCCGCGGGTCTCCGCCTGGATCAACGAGGAACTGCCTCGCCTGGGCGCCCGCCTGGGCCTCTCCGGCGACCGCCTCGACACCATGATGGCCTCTGGGCACACGGAGAGCTCAAGGGATGGCGACAACCATGAGAACTGAACACGCGCGAAGGTCGCTGACCCAGCTGTGCTTGCTGATCGCCCTGATGGGCAGCGCCACGCCCATCGCGGGTGCCGGAAGCGGCCTGGTCCATCCGGGCCCCGGCGGCGGAATGGCCAGCAGCGGAGATGGCGTCGGCGGCATCGAACGCCAGCTCGAGAGCCAGGCCGGCGGCAGTGGCAACACCGGCACGCCCCGCAACTGGAGCTCCCGGCTCCCCACGCCTCCCAGCGTCAACCTCTGCTCCGGTGGCTGGCTGGACATGGGCCACAGCCTGGCCGGCTTGAGCGAGCGCGCGCCGAGCCTGAGCCTCCTCGCCCACGACAGCGATCCGGACCTGGGAGCCCTGTGGATCAGCGGCGGTGAGGCCCACGGCACCGGCTGGTTGGTGGTGGGGAGGTCGTCGTTGCTGCGGCCCTTCCACGACGGCGTGATGGTGCCGGCCATGGACGTGTTGCTGCCGATCACTCTGGATGCCCGCGGTCAGGCTGTGTTCCCCATGTTGAGCGACCCGGGGAGCGCGCCCCTGGTCATCTTCGGCCAGGCCTGGTTCCCCGGCGCCTCCGGTCTCCAGAGCCTGAGCGCCAGCAACGGCGTGGCGCTGCTGCCGCTCTGATCCAGCGCCCCCGCGACGGGCAGCCCGTGGCCGCGCGGAGCCGCCTCGCATCGCGCCCACGGTTACCCTGGCGCCTGAGCGGAGACTTGGCCCTGGAGCCCAGGGTGTCGAGGGCGTCTGAGGCCGGCAGACCGCCCGCCTTGGGGCCAGCCCGGGCCGCTCATTGCCAGCCCGCAGTCAACGAGGTCAGCGCGTGCAACAGGGGAGCACACCGTGACGACGACGCAGCAGCCCAGCCGTCACGCCGGGGCCGCCACGCCGCCCGCGCTGTCCGGGCTCGCCGCTTGCGCCGCCCGCCTGCAGCGCAGCACCCTGGCGGCCGTGATCGACCTGCCGGACGCGTTCGATCCCCTGGACGATCAGCATCTCAACCGCGTGGCGGGAGGCCTGCTGCGACGTTTTCGCGAACAGGATGACGTCGAGGCCTACTCGTTCCTGGTCGAGTTGCTGCATGCGCGCCTGCTGAGCATGGCCGCGGGCATCGTGCGCAGACAGGGCCTGCTGGTCGACCCCGACGACCTGGTGGCAGGCTTCATGGCGCGGATCTTCTCCGATGTGCGCAAGGACCAGCCGGTCGTGCGTCAGTTCCTCGCGCTGGCCTACACCGCCATGCGCTATGACGCGCTCAACCAGCTTCGCCTGCACCGACGAGCCCGCACCCGCGGCGAGGCCTGGGAGGCCATGCGGGCCGCGCGCCTGGCCCCCATCGACCCGGCCTGGGCCGTCGAACGCGACGAGAGCAGCGCCCGGACCCTGCGCATGGCGGCCACCTTCCTGGCCGTTGTCGATCAGTCGTTCCACCGCCTGCGCGAGCACGACCGACGCGTGCTCACCCTGCGCGAGCTCGACGGGCTGAGCTACGACGACCTGGCCGCGGCGCTGGACGTGCCGCGGACCCAGGTGGGCATGGTGCTCAAGCGCGCCCGCGCTCGACTGGCCCGCGACGTCCAGACCATCCTTGAACGAACGCCGCCCCCGGCCCCGGTCCATCGTCAAACCGCACTCGCGAGCTTGCCGCCATGAACGACCACCTGACCTTTGCCCAACTCTGCCAGCTGCTTGACGACGAGGCCGTCGCCGCTGGAGCCATCGCACACGCCCAGAGCTGCACGCGCTGCGCGGACAGGCTGGCCAGCCTGCGTTCCCAGGCCGAGGCCATGCGCATGTTGGCCGCCCGTGAGGGCATCACGCCCCACCGCGGCAGCATCCTGGGCGCCGCCAGAGAAGCGGGCCTGGATTGCCTGTGCCGGCTGCTGCGTGAGCTGGCCTGCGCCTGTGCACGGCTCGACCCGGAGCTGGCTGAGCAAGCCGCACAGCTGCAGGCGGCGCGGCCCGTCGAGAGCGTCGCGCCCGACGTCCACACCATGGCGCGTCGCCTGTCGGGACTGGGCCTGATCATCGATCTGAACGGCCTACCCGAACGCTCCCTGTCGCCAGCCCAGGCAGGGAGCGTGGCGGAGCATGTACTGACACTCCTAGGTCGCCTGGAGCCTCCGGCACGCACAAGAACCCTGCGGGACGCCCTGAAGCAGCACGCCCTGAAACAGCGCGACCGGCAGCAGCACTACCAGCCCACAGCCGCGCCATCCTTGCGCGACTCACTGGCGCCTCGATAGACGCGACCGCTGCCCGAACCGCTGCCCGAACCGGCGCCCGAGCCGGTGCCCGAGCCGGTGCCCGAGCCGGTGCCCGAGCCGGTGCCCGAGCCGGTGCCCGAGCCGGTGGAGGACGCGTTCAAGATGTCGTCGATCCAGATGGCCTGGTAGCCGCCGTATCCGCCGGCCCCGATCTGGACGCGGTGGCCGCGCAGGCGCAGGCCCTCGACCACGGCCTCGGGCACCCCACTCTCCAGGTGCACCACGCCGCCGTCGGCCATGTCCGCGCCCACGCCGGTGGGCTCCGGGCTGCCGTCATGTCGCCAGCGGGGCGCGTCCCCCGCCTCCTGCACGTTCATGCCAAAGTCGAGCAGGTTGACCAGCACCTGCACGTGGCCCTGGGGCTGCATGGCGCCTCCCATGACGCCGAACGACAGCACCGGCAGACCGTCCTTGGTCATCATGGCCGGGATGATGGTGTGGAACGGGCGCTTGGCTGGCGCGTAGACGTTGGCGTGGCCCGGCGACAGATGAAACAGGTTGCCGCGGTTCTGCAGCGTGAAGCCGCGACCCTGCGGCACGATGCCCGAGCCAAATCCGGTGTAGTTGCTCTGGATCCACGAGACCAGATTGCCCTCGGCGTCAGCCACGGTGAGATAGACGGTGTCACCGCGTGTTGGCAGCTGGCCGGCGTCCAGGTCCTGGCCGGCCCGGCCGTCATCCACCAGCGCGCGGCGTCGCGCGGCGTAGTCGGGCGACAACAGGTGCTCGAGCGGCGTGGCGCCAAAGTCGGGGTCGGCGTAAAAGCGGGCGCGGTCCTCATACACCAGCTTCTTGGCCTCCAGCATGCGATGCCAGGTCAGCGGCTCGTCGCGCTTCAGCTCATAGCCCTCGAGCATGGCCAGCATCTGCAGCGCCGCGATGCCCTGGCCGTTGGGAGGCAGCTCCCAGACCTGGTGACCGCGGTAGTCCACGGAGACCGGGTCAACCCATTGCGAGCGATGCGCGGCCAGATCGTCGAGCGAGAGGGCGCCACCCGCGGCGGCCACGGCAGCCACCACGTCGGCGGCAATGTCACCGCCGTAGAAGGCGTCGCGGCCGCCGCTGGCCAGGGCCTCGTAAGTCTGCGCCAGGCCCGGGTTGCGGAACACCTGCCCCTCAACCACGGGTTTGCCATCCGGCATGTACGTATCCATGAACTCATCGAAGCCACCGCGGGAGTAGACGGCGTGGGAGCGGCGCCAGTACTCGGCGATGACCTGGGTCATGGGGAAGCCCTCGCGCGCGGCGGCGATGGCCGGCGCAAGCAGCTGCTGCATGGGCAGGCGACCGTAGCGCTCGTGCAGCGTGAACCAGCCGTCGACGCAGCCGGGCACGGAGACGGCGAGCCCCGACCGCAGCGGGATGCCGCGCGCGCCGCCGTCACCCAGGCGTTCCAGCAGCCCGTCCAGGTCGAGCCCGCGCGGCGAGCGGCCGCTGCCGTTGAGGCCCACCAGCTCGCGCGCCTGCGCATCCCACAGGATCACGAACAGGTCGCCGCCCACACCGGAGCCCGTGGGCTCCATCAGGCCCAGCGCGGCGTTGGTGGCGATGGCCGCGTCCACCGCCGAGCCCCCGGCCTTCAGGATGTCGAGGCCGATCTGCGCGGCCAGCGGCTGGCTCGCGCAGACCATGCCCTGCCGCGCCAACACCGGCGAGCGCGTGGCAAAGGCCTCGCCCGTGATGCGGTCGCCCGCCTCCGCCGACAGGGCGCTCATGACCAGAATTCCCGACAGCAGGGGCAGGCGGTACGGACGCATGGGCGACTCTCCATCAGGGTGGCGCGGGCAGCGGAAGGCATGGGGCGGTGCATCGAGATGTCGGCGCGGGCGAGCAGTCTGAGGCGGTGCATCATCACATCAAGGCCGGCGAGAGGCCGGACGCGGGTCGTAGGGCAGCGACCGCGCTGGGCGGCGGAAGGCGCAAACGGTTTCAGCGGGGCGACGGAACCTGGCTCTCGAAGAACGTGCGGTGCAGCGCGGCCAGGGCCGGACCCAGCGCCTCCTGCGGCACGACGCACGAGAGCCCCACGTCGCGCGGGCCGTGGGAGATGAGCTCCATGGGCGATCCCAGGCCGGCCAGGCAGCTCAGGGCGCGCGCGGGGATGGACGGGTCCGCCGCCACGCCGTCGCCCACCAGCCCCACCAGGGCCACGTCGGTGCGCAGCTCGACCTCATCGATGCCGGCGCCTCCGTCGGCGGCGAGCAGACGCAGGGTGCGACGCACCAGCGGGGTGTCGGCCTCATCGACGGTGAACGAGACGCTGGTCATGGAGGCCGCGATGGCGTCCACGTTGATGCCCTCGCGCCCCACGGCCGAGAGCACCGCGCCGGCCACCCCGGGCTGATTCACCATGGCGGCCCCGCGGGCCGTCACCACCGCCACGCCGCTGCGGTGTGCCAGGGCCGCCACCTGCCCGGGCGCCCCCGCCGCCCGCTCGACGATGGCCGTGCCCGCGTCGCGCTCGCCCTCCACCGGACGCACGCGCACGCTGAGCGAGCGGCCGCGCAGGGGCTCCAGGCAGCGCGGATGCAGGATGCGCGCGCCGTAGTAGCCCAGCTCGCAGGCCTCGTCGAAGGACAGCTCGGGCACCAGCCGCGCGCTGGGCACGGCGCGCGGGTCGGCGCTCAGGAAACCGGGCACGTCCTTCCAGAGTTCGAGCCGATCGGCGGCCAGGCCGGCGGCCACGATGCCCGCGGTGTAGTCGGTGCCACCGCGCCCGAACAGGACCACGTCGCCCGAGCTGTCCAGGCCGTAGAAACCCGTCAGCACCAGGATGCGATCGTGCAGCTCGTGGGCCAGGCCGCCCAGGCCCTGGGTGCTGGCCGGCAGATCGCAGCTGCCCACGGCGTAGGGGCCGCGAGCCACCAGCCCGGCCTCCTCGGCGTGCACGGCGCGCGCGTCCACGCCGGCGGCTCGCAGGCTCTCGGCCAGCAGGGGCGCGGCCAGGCGCTCGCCATGGGCCAGCAACTGGGCGCGGGTGCGCTCGGTCAGTTCGCCCGTGAGGCGGATGCCGGTGAGCAGGCGCGACACCCCGTCGAGCGAGGTGCGCAGGCCCAGCGCCGCGGCGGCGCCGTCCGCGCCCGCAGCGTCCTCATGCCGCCGGCGCAGGCTCTGCACCAGGTCGCGCTCCAGCTCGGCGCCCGCGCGCGGGTCCACGGCGGCGCGCGCGGCCTGATCGAGGCTGTCGGTGACGCCGCGCAAGGCCGAGGCCACCACCACCAGGCGCTCGCCCGTGGGGCGGCGCGAGGCCAGGGCGGCCACCACCCGCTGCAGCTCGGCGGCGCCGCCCAGCAGCCCCCCGCCGACCTTGACGACGGTGAGGTTCACGACGCGCCGCTGACCAGCGCCTCGCCATCCGCCAGGGCGAACTCGGCCAGAATGGGCTGCAGCGTCGTGCGGTCGCGCCGACGCGCGTCCACCAGCAACGCGGCCAGCCGCTCGCGGGCGCCGGGCGGCAGCGGCGCGTGCGGCGGACGACAGGGTCCACCGGGCAGCGCGAGCTGCGCCATGGCGGCCTTGAGCGGCGCCGGGTTGCGCGCCACCTGGGGCACGTCCAGCAGCTCGCCCCGCAGCTCCACCCGCTCCAGGGACTGCAGGCCCACCAGCCCGAACAGCGGCAGCAGCGCCTCGTGCCGACGCAGGGCGCCGGCGCTGTCCCCCGCGCGGGCGCACTCCAGCAGCCGCAGCATGGCCGCCGGCGCCAGGTTGCTGGCCACCGAGCAGCCGCCCTGGGCCCTGATCTCGGGGTCGGAGACGGCCTTCATGAGGTGGCCGTCATCGCCGCAGAGCAGCACGAAGTCGTCGCCACACAGATCGCGCACGCGCGTCATGCGCGCCAGGCGGCCGGTGGCGTCCTTGACGCCCACGACGTTGGGGTGGTCCTGCACCAGCCGGGCCAGGTCATCGGGTAGCAGCTCGCTGCCTGTGCGCGAGGGCACCGCATAGGGAAACAGGCGCGCCTCGGGCAAGGCCTGCGCCAGGGGGCCGTGCCAGGCCCGCCGCAGGGCGTCGCTGCTGGGGCGCGCATAGGGGCAGTCCACCAGCAGCAGGTCGCGCACCCCGCGCGACAGGGCGGCGTGCCCCCGGGCGAGCAACTCGTCAGGACGCCCGGGGCCCAGCGACACCATCAGGCGCTCGGGAGGAGCCACGCTGAGCGCCGCGTCCAGGGCCCGGGCGCGCTCGGCCTCGGAGAGGGTCGCGCCCTCGCCCGTGGTCCCGAACAGCAACACCTGACTGGTGCCCTGCGCCAATTGGAAGCGCACCAAGCGCTCAAGTGCGCCGACGTCCAACGCCAGATCGTCCTTCAACGGCGTGATCAGAGCCGTCACCAACATGCATCACCCTCCGGGCGTTGCCCGCCACAAGCCTCACTCTATCAGTCGTGGTCGGGCGAGCCAGCAGCCTGTGGCAGATGCGCTGGACGAGAGCCGGGAGCGGACGTGCCTGCCAAGCGGAAGCGATCGAGGGCCGTGGTGGCGAGACCCGAACAGGGGACGGGATCGCTCGGGAGACACACGCGTGTGACGTCAGGCAGCGCGACACGTCGAGAGACTCCGGGCGATGCCAGCGCGGCATCGCGGGACCGCCGGCTTGATCCAGCCCGCAGGCAGGCGCCTGCTGACCCGAGCCCGAGCTGCCGCGAGCGCCACACCGACTCACCTGCATGCCACACGACGTCGCGGACACCACCTGCATGAACCTGGCCGATCAGACCTGCCGCCCCCGCCCCGACGGCACGCCGCCGCTCCGAACCGACGAGTGGAGGCCCCTGGCCGCCCAGGTGCCCGCCTGGCGCGTGGTCGACGATCACCATCTGGCGCGCGAGCTGGCCTGCCCCGATTTCCGCTCGGCCCTGGATCTGGTCGTCGCCATCGGCGCCGAGGCCGAGGCCCAGCAGCATCATCCGGACATCGAGCTCTCCTGGGGGCGCATCGGCCTGACGCTGTTCAGCCACGACATCGGCGGCCTGTCCCTGGCCGATTTCGTGCTGGCCGCCCGCATCGATCGGCTGCTGGGAGGCGCCTTGGACCCGGACACGAGGGCGTAGGCTCGGGAGCCAATGGTCTAGCAGAGCAGGTGCATTGGAGCCTTATCCGACTGGCTTCACACCGCAGGCCGCCCTGACCGGCCGTAGCTTCGAGTGGCCGTCGCGTCATGCCGATCAGAGACGCCCAGCCCGTCACCCCCATCCTGCCCCCACCCCGGCGGGCTCCCATCTCCCCCCAGCGCCAGCAGCCAGCCGACCTGTGGGCCTCGGTCTGCGTCAGCCCCCGCGCACCCAAAAGCCCTCCCGCTCTGCGCCCACGACCTCCGACATGGGGGTAGACTTGGTGCATAAACCGATGCCCGGCGACCGGAAGCACTTGGAACCTGGGCACGACCACGAGGGGCGGAGGCCCCCCCAACAAGGGCTCGGGACGTCGCGGATCCCGAGCCCTTTCATTTGGCCGACTCCCAGACTGAACGTCCCATGGGCATGACCGCTCTCCCCCAGGTCGCGCCGGGCCCGCGCCGCCGATCGCTGACCGGCATCCTGTGCGTGTGTCTGCTCGCCGGCCTGGCCACGGCTCAGAACCCGGACCCGGATCAGCGGCGCCCAGCGCGCCTGCCCGCTCGAGCGCCCGTGCACGCGCCCGTTCCGGCGCCAGCTCAGATGCACCCCGCGTCTGCGCCTGAACCAGCGCCCGGGCTCGACGCGCACCTGGCCGCGCTCATGCAGGCCGCCGCGCAGGGCGAGCTGCTCCCTGTGTACGTGGTCATGCACGAGCCCCTACCCGCCGCGGCGCTGCGAGCCCGCGTGTCGCACCTGCCGCCCGCCGAGCGCCGCGCCGCCGTAGTGGCCGAGCTCAAGGCCCACGCCGGCAGCGCCCAGGCCGAGCTGCGCGCGCAGCTCGCCGAGGCCGAGGCCAGCGGGACGGCGCGCGTCGACGACGTGCTCTGGATGAGCAACACGCTGCTGCTGCAGGCCACGCGCGAGGTGATCAACAAGCTGGCCTCGCGCGGCGACGTGGACCGCGTGCGCGCCGTGCGCGAGCTGACGCCGGAGCAGGTGCAGGACGCCGGCGCTCCGGGCGAGGGCAGCTACCCGTTCTACGACGACTTTGACGGCGGCGCGCTCGCGCCGCACTGGACGCTGGCCTCCAGCGGCGCGGGGCAGGCCACGCTCAGCAGCGAGTTCGGTCCCCTGGGCAGCCAGCACGTGGTCATGGACGCGGCGCTCGACAGCGTGGACTCCACCGCCAGCATCACGGTGCAGCTCGATCTCTCCGGGCAGAGCGGCGTGGGCCTGCGCTTCCGGCACAAGGAGATGACCAACAACGGCCTGACCGGCTCCGACGAAGACCACGCCGAGGACGGCGTGTTCCTCAGCGACGACGGCGTCAGCTGGCAGCGCGTGCTGCATCTGGTGGGCGCGGGCCCCGAGTACAGCGCCCACTGGCTGCTGCTGGACGACGTGATCGGCGGCCTGGGGCTGTCCTTCAACGAGACCTTCTTCGTGCGCTTCCAGTGGCGTGACAATTTCTCGGCGCCCACCGACGGCATGTCCTTCGACGTGATCGAGATCGGCCCCGGCGTGGATGGCCCGCCGCCGGCCGAGATCACGCCCAACCTGACCACCCAGCAGGCGCCCAAGCTGTGGGACCAGGGAGTGCGCGGCACGGGCGTGCTGCTGGGCTCCATCGACTCGGGCACCTGGCGCACGCACCCCGACCTGGCGGCGCGCATCTGGAGCAACCCCGGCGAGATCGCCGGCAACCTCCAGGACGACGACGGCAACGGCTACATTGACGACACCTGGGGTTGGGACTTCGAGAACGACGACGCCGACCCGCAGTCCACCGACGCCCACGGCACCCTGTCGGCCGGGCTCATGCTGGGCGACGGCACGGCGGGCACGATCACGGGCATGGCGCCCGGCGCCACCCTGGTCACCTGCCAGGTTCAGAACGAGGACGACTACTGGCTCGCACAGCAGTACCTGCTCGAGGTCGGCGTGGACGTCATCTCCAGCAGCTACAGCTACAAGTGGCCCGACGCGCCCGACTACCACATGTTCCGCGCGCTGTGCGACGTGGAGTGGGCCGCCGGCATCGTGCACGCCAACTCCATCGGCAATCAGGGCGGGCAGCAGGGCACGCACCCGCTGCCGTTCAACATCTCCACGCCGGGCAACGTGCCCTCGCCCTTCTGGCACCCGGACCAGCAGCTGCTCGGCGGGCGCTCGTCGGTGCTGGGTTGCGGCGGCATCCGGCTCTCGGACGACAGCCTCTACACGCCCGGCGGTCGCGGCCCCAGCGCGTGGGAGGACATGACGCTCTACGACGCGGCCTGGCCCCACGTCCAGGACCCGGCCCTGTGGGATTACCCCGCCGGCGGCTTCGGCCTGTCGGGACCGGGCCTGCTCAAGCCCGACCTGGTGACCTACACCTTCTCCGTCACCAGCACGACCATCCCCACCAGCAACGACTACGCCCCGTTCAGCGGCACGTCGGCCGCCACGCCTCAGCTCGGCGGCGCCCTGTGCCTGCTGCGCCAGAGCCAGCCGGCGGCCGAGCCGCGCCACCTGGCCGCGGCCCTGCAGCTCACCGCCGTCGACCTCGGCGCGCCCGGCAAGGACACCGACTTCGGCGCCGGCCACATCCGCACCTGGGACGCCGCGCGACGCCTGGAGCTGCTGGCCAAGGCCGTGCCCGACGAGCTGCCCATCGGCGCCACCACCACGGTCGAGGTGCACGGCTTCCCCGACACGCTCGTGTTCGGGTTCATGAGCCTGGGCCTGATCGTCGGCCCCATCGGCTGGAACATGGCGGACCCCTTCGTGCCCCTGCCCGCGCTCATGCTGGACGGCGCCGGGCGCCTCGACATCCCGCTCACCGTGCCCAGCGACCCGGCCTTCGAGGGCCTGGTGGTGTGGATGCAGTTCGGCCAGAAGAAGAGCGGCACCGAGTGGGGCAACGGAGCGTTCCTGAGCGTGCCCGAGGCGGTGCTGGTCACGCAGTGAGTTGGGCGGCGGAACGCGCGGAGCACTGGCGCACCGCGAGCCCCGCGAGCAGCGAGCCCGCCGGGTGCTGACCCGGAAGACGAGCGCCGGCCGCAGTGTCCGCAGCCAGCGCTCGCGGGCGCAGCGTCAGTCGCCGTCAGCGGAGTCCGCGGCCAGCGCTCGCGGGCGCAGCGTCAGCCCCCGGCGGTCGCGGGGCCTTCGGCCAGGGCGTGCATGCGATCCAGCGCGGCGCGCGCCGCCGCGCGCACGCGCTCGTCATCGTCCTTGAGCAGGAGCACGAGCCGCGGCAGGTGCTCCACGGCCTGGAGCGTGGCCAGACCGCGGGCGGCCTCCGCGCGGAACAACGGGTCGTCGTCGTCGAGCAAGGCGAGCAGCTCGGTGACGGCGCTCTCGCGCGTGGCGCGCGTGGCCAGGCGCTGCTCCCAGTTGGAGCGCGCGTCCTGCCAGTCCTGGATGCGCGTCACGCCGTCCATGATGGTGGCGCGGGCCTTGGACGAGCGCGCCTCGGAAGCCGCGACCAGGAGCGCCTCGGCCGCGTCGTCCGACAGGAACGACACGAGCGCGTCCACGAGCTGCGGGCGCACATTGCTCTCCGAGTTCTTGAGCCACGCCGAAGCCACAGAGGGACCGTCCAGCAGGGCGTCCCGCAGGGCAGGCACGGTTGACGGGTCACGCCGCTCAGCCAGCTTGCGGGTGGCCAGCGGACCGAGCGGCGTGCGCAGGGCCCCGACCAACCAGGCCGAGTCGATGGTCTCCGGATCGCGGGCAGCCAGCAACTCCACCGCGAGCGTGACCACAATGATCGAATCAGCGGCGTCCGAGGGATAGAACGCGTCCAGGACCGCCCGCGCCAACGCGACCTCGCCGACCTGCCCGACGCCGGGCTCCTCGGCACGTAACTGGTACGCGGCGTACCACCTCAAGCTGTCGCTGAGCTCGTGCATCTGCACCACGCGCTGCGCCACGGCGTTGACGCGATCGATGGGCAGGTGCCGGAACACCGAACGGATAGAGGACCGGAGGGCTGTGATCGGCACGACCTCTTGTTGGTCGAGGCCGACCAGCGCCGCCACCAGTTGATCGAGCGATGCGGGGTCGGCGCGGCGAGCCAGAGCGCGAGCGCCCAACAGCACCAGCAGGGGCTCCTCAGGCCAGGCCCGCATGAGCCGCAGCGCCAGCTGCTCACGCGCCTCGGGAAGTGGATCGAGGGACGAGCACAGATACACCATGGTCGTGCGGTCGGAGGCCAACATGCGCTCGGCGACCTCGAACAGCTCGTCGTCATCGAGGCGCTGCCAGGCTTGATTCAGCTCATTCCAAGTGTCGTTGTTCCTGGCGAGGTCCAAATCCTCCAGCGACGACAACGCGACCTCCCACTGCTCGTCGGTGCCCGCGCGCAGAGCCCAGCGATACAGCTCCAGCCGCCCGTCCACACCGAGGCTGTGGATCCGGCGCTCGAACCAATAGGACGTCGACCAACCCAGCGGGTGCAAGGCGTCGAAGCGGCGCTGGCGCAGCAGGGCCAGCAGCGCGACCGGACCGCGCTGCCATTCGTCGCGCTGCATCAACTCCATCAGCCGAGCGTCCACGGCTGCCAGCACCTGCGAGTCGTGCCCCTGCGCCAGGCGCTCCAGCACACGCAGCTCCTGATCGAAGTCGCGGCCGCCACATCGAGCCAGGCTCGCGCGGACTCGCGGGTCGTCGTCGTCAACCAGCCTCAGCAACAGCTCGTCCGGGAACGACGGCGCGTGCTCCTGGCCCATGGCATCCACGGCGCGCTCGCGCACCGCCGGGTCCGGGTCCATGGCGAGGGCCGAGAGCACGTCGCGCGCCACGTCGGCAGGCAGGTCGGGCGCGCCCGCCAGGGTCAGACGCACCACTGGGTCCGCGTCGCCAGCCAAGGCAGCCATGAGCCGCCCCAGCAGCGCCTCGTCCGGGTGACGCAGCGACGCCAGCTCGCGACGCACGGCCGAGTCGCTGTCATGCACCAGGCGCTCGTACACGTCATCGGCCAGCGGCCGGTCGAGCGCCAGCAGCCCCTTCACCGCCGCCAGGCGCACGCTCCGAACGGGATCACGACAGAGCCTGGCCAGCACGGGCCGCGCCTCCGGCACGACGTTCGGGATGTTAGGGGTCTGCTGCCAATGGACGCCATTCAGCCTGTACAGGGGCGTGGTGACATCCCGCGGCGAGAACCACTGCGCCAGGTGTTCGCGCACGGCCGGGTCCGGATCATCGACGACCTCCAGCAGGCGCCGGCTCAGAGGGGTCCGAGCCAGGTGCATGGCCGCCGTGCGTCGCACCAGCTCGTGCTCGTGCGCGATCACGACCTCGTAGAACGGCAGCAGCGACGGGCTGGTCCGGCCCAGGCCTAGATCCTCCAACAGGAGCTGGCACGTCTCATGGCTCAGCGACAGCGCCGCGGCGCCCATGCCGCGCGCGAGGTCGGGTTCGAACGCATCGTTCCTCGCCAGGGCTCGCGCCATGTCGTGCACATCGCGCCCTCCGCTGCTCTTGGCCTGCAGCTGCCACAGCTCGACGCGACCGAAGAGCTGCGTCAGCACGGCGAGCAGGTCATCCGAACCGATGCGAGTTGATCGCCCCTCAAAGAAGAGCATGCTGAAGCGGTAGTCGCCGAGAGCGATCTGTGCGGCAAGCGCGGCGCGCTCGGGCGCCACCAGGATGTCGCGCTCGAGCTGGTCACGCACCACCGCCATGGCCCGCGCGGGGTCCAGCACAGCCAACCAGTGGTAGGCGTCCTGAGAGCGCGGCGGTGCCGACGTCAGGTTCGGCTGCAACCTGGCGATGAGCGGCTCGATCGCGCGCACGCCAAGTTCGGTGAAGGTCTTCTCATGGCCGCGCGCCAGAGCATCGGACACGGCGGCGTCGATGCCGGCGTCGGCCGTGGGCTGGGCCAGTGACTTCCACTCGATCAGCTCAGCTCGCAGAGTGATGACGCTGGCGTGCTGATTGACCGCGCTCACAAGCTCCATGACCTCGAGCAGCTCCTCATCCGGAACCGTCATCGGATCATCAGGCCCGGGGATGAGCAGCCCCGCGACCGCAGACCGATCCCCCGCGTCTCGCATGGCGCGCGCCCTCGCGATCAGCACGCTCGCCAGGAGGTCCGCGCGATCGGCGGCGGCCCGCGCTTGCACGATGGCGTTGACCAGCTCACGCAGCCGCTCGGAAGTGGCCTCGTGATCGCCGCTGACCTGCTGCTCCACCAGGATGTCGGCCAGCTGGGCGCGCAGGTCTCGCGTGATCTCCGGGTCGAGCTGGGCGTACACCGGCGGTGACGCCAACAGCACGGCGAGCAGCACGAGCAACACGGTGGTGGGCGTGATGGGCGGGTGCATGTCGAGCCTCCTGGTTCTGGTGGGCGAGGGGATGCGCGGCGCGGCGCCTGCCTCCCGAGCCCCTTTGTCGCCCTTGCGCCGGTGCCATCGGTCACGGCGACGCAACGAGCCGGTCAACGGCTGGTCAACGCGTGCGGAGCCGGGCCGCCACGCATCGGCCGCTGACGTAGCGAACCGGTGGCTGTCGTGGCTGTCGTGGCTGTCGTGGATGTCGTGGATGTCGCACACGAGTTGACGGTGCTTCACGACACCGGCTCCTCGCCGCGGCGGCTGAATCGGTAGCCAACGCCGTGCACGGTCAGGATGTGGCGCGGCTGCTCGGGGTCGGCCTCCAGCTTGCGGCGCAGCTTGAGCACGTGCATGTCGACCGTGCGCGTGGTGGGGTGGGCGTCCAGGCCCCACACGTCGTTGAGCAGGTGTTCGCGCGTGAGGGCCTCGCCGGCGTGGTCGACGAAGTAGCGCAGCAGATCGAGCTCGCGGCGCGAGAGGCCGCGGCGCTCGCCGTCGCGCTCCAGCGAGTAGGCCGGAAAGTCGATCACGGCGTCGCCCACGCGCAGGCGCCCGGCGCCCTCCTCCGCGCCGGGCAGCTCGCCGCGCCCGCGCTGCACCACCGCGCGGATGCGCAGCAGCAGCTCGCGCATGGAGAAGGGCTTGACCACGTAGTCGTCGGCGCCGTACTCGAAGCCCTGCACGCGGTCCCACTCCTCACCGCGGGCGGAGAGGATGATCACGGCGGAGTTGAGCCGGTCCTTGCGCAGCGAACGCAGCACGTCGAAGCCGTCGCGACGCGGCAGCATGAGGTCGAGCAGGATCACGTCGGGCGCCTCGGCCAGCGCGAGCTGCAACCCGACCTCACCGTCGGCGGCCTCGCTCACGTCCATGCCCTCGGACCGCAGCGCGTCCACGAGCCCGAGGCGCAGGGGTTCTTCGTCCTCAACAACCAATACGCGCAGGGCTTCGGTGCTCACGGCGTCTCCTCCTCGGTGCTTCGTTCGTGCTTGTCGTGTGCGGCGTTCGCGTCTCCCGTGCGACCTCGGCCAGCCACGCCGCCCGGCGCGCGACCCAGCGCAGCGCCGTCGGCAGCACGCACGGGCACGCTCAGCTCGGCCACAAGGCCCGGGCCGCCGTCCGCGGGATCGATCAGGCGCAGCGCGCCACCGTGGCCTGCGGCGATGGCCGTCACCAGCGACAGGCCCAGGCCGCTGCCCGCGCCCCCCGTGACGAAGGGCTCCAGCACGGCGCGCCGCCGACGAGCGGGCACGCCGCGCCCGCGATCGTGCACTCGGATCAGCAGCCGCTCGTCGTCGGACCCGAGCTCCAGCACGAGCGGCGCCTTGCCCTCGCCCGCCGGCCGACCGTGGCGCGCGGCGTTGTCCACCAGGTTGAGCACGGCGCGGCGCAGGGCGTCGTCATCCAGCTCGGCCTCGGCGGGCAGCTCGCCCACGCGCAGCTCCAGCTCGGCGTCCAGGCGCGTGGCCAGCTGCTGAGCGTCGTCCGCCAACTCCTGCGCCCAGGCGCGCGCGTCCAGCTTGTCGATGGAGAGCCGCGCCGGCTCGCCGCGCTCCAGGCGCGCGAAGTCGAGCACGTCGTTCACGAGACGCCCGAGCCGCCGCGCCTCGCGCTGGATCAGGCTCAGGTAGCGGGCGCGGCCGACCTCGTCGGGCACGCGCCCCGCCTCCAGGTTCTCCGCCAGCAGCTGGATGGAGGCCACCGGCGTGCGCAGCTCGTGGGACACGCCGGCCACGAAGGCCGTGCGCAGCTGGGACAGACGCGCCTCACGACGCAGGGCGCGCCAGGTGGCCAGCGACGCGCCGGCGGCGAACACGGCGGCCAGCAACAGCCCGGCGCGGGTCCACAGCTGCCGCCGATGTGCCGCCTGCGCGAAGGCGCGCGGGTGCTCGTGCAGCAGGGTGATGCCCAGGCCCTCATCGAGCAGGGCCGTGTGCTCCTGCACCACCGCCGCGCCGGCGTCCAAGAGCGCGTCGACGTTGCCGGTGAAGGAGACCACGAAGCCGCTCGGCGGCAGGCCGGCGGCGCGCAGGGAGTCGTGCAGGCGCTGCTCGAGCTGCGCGTCGGTCACCAGCACCAGGCGCGTCACGGGGGAGGCCGAGTCGGTCGCACGCCACCAGGCCCAGCCGCCGGCCACGCGCGCGAAGCCCAGACCGTCCAAGCGGGGAGGCTGCTGGGCGCCGGGCTCCCGCGCGAGCACCGCGGCCAGCAGCAGCGGGCGCAGCTCGGCGGTCAGGGCCGTGGACTCGTGCTCGGGCAGGACCTCCAGCAACCGGCGCCAGAGCGCGGCGCGGGCCGGGTCCTCCACGGGCGCGAGGGTGCCGTCGCCCCGGGGCG
>QNBX01000034.1 GCA_003644265.1 Planctomycetota bacterium | reverse complement strand
GCCGCCTTCCCCCGCTGCGCCGTCTTGCCCCCCGCTGCCCCGCCTCGCCCCGCCTCGCCCCGCGTTGCCCCGCCTTGCCCCGCCTTGCCCCGCCTTGCCCCGCCTTGCCCCGCCTTGCCCCGTCTTGCCCCGCCTTGCGCAACCTCGGGGCGAGCACACGGGGATGCGCGCATCCGCAACAGGCGCTTCTCTAACCGCCCGGCGCGCGGCAATCCCGTCCTCAGGATCGCGTCCCCAGCTCCCGTGTCCGGCCCCAGCTCACGCGCGGAAAGGCCTTGCCCACTCCAGGTTCCGTCGGAGAGAATCTCTGTGCGCACCGTCTCGCTTCACGCCCGCTGTTCATGCCCTTCGCTCAACATGCGTGCAATGCACACCTGACTTATGCGCAAAATGGAGCTAACTTGTGGATAGCATGAAGTCGCCGCTGGCCCGCATCGGGCTCGCCATCGCCGTGACCGCCATCTTGGTTGTGATCGTCCGCGATCGATTGGACGCCAGGGACCTCAGCGGTTGGGAGACACTCGCCGCAGCGCGCGTTGATGGCCTCACTGCCGAGGAGCTTGAGCAGGTCTGGATTGAGGTCGACGGCACTTCAGCCGAGCCATGGGCCGGCTATTACCTCGCAATGCAGCTCTACACCGACGGCACCGACCTGGACCGTGCCCACCAAGTGGCGGATTCGACGATCCGCGCGTTTCCCGGCCACGCCGTGGCGCCCATGCTGGACGACTTGCTGGCCGCGTTGGATTCCTACTCGCCTGGAGCTTGAGCGAGCCCTCAGCCAGCACCGGCCAAGCATGCGGCCTTCAGTACTCGCCGCGCCAGGCCGCCCCTACGCCTCCGCTTTCGGCGGTGCCGACGGGCCACTGCAACCAAGCAGACGACACTCGGCAGGGCGCACTCCTCAGCACTCAGCGGGGAGCGGGGAGCGGGGACCTCAAGCAACGTGGGGGCCACCTCCACCGGGCTGATGGAATGGACGGCCCTCACAGCAAGCGAGGCCTTTCACGCGGCTCACTCCGCGATGGCGGCCGACCTACCCGTCGCCGAAACTCGCCTGGCCGGTCAGAAGCTGGTGCACCAAACGGTCTCGATCCGCCTTTGAATGGTATGTCAACCGCACTTCACCGGTCTTTTCGCTGCCGTGAAGGCTCACCTTGGTGTCGTATATTTTCATGAGCTTTTCCTCATAGAACAACACCTTCTGGGGTGTCTTGCCGGAGCGCGGGTACCGTTTCGCCGTGACGGGCTTCTGGGCGCGCACGCGGGCTTCAACCTGGCGTGTTGACCAGCCTTCGTCGCAGGCTTGCTTCGCTACGGCGATCATGTCGGACTGCGACTCCAAACCCAGAATTGCTCTGGCGTGGCTTGCGGGCAGCCTTCCCGCGTCCAGCAGATGCTGGATTTCGTCAGGAAGGTCGAGCAATCGCAGGCCATTTGAGATCGCCGCCCGGCTTCGGCCCAACTGCTCAGCCAGCTCCTGGTGCGTCAACCCGTACTGCCCGAGGAGTTGCTGATAGGCCTCTGCCTCATCCAGTGCAGTGAGGTTCTCTCGCTGGATGTTCTCGATCAGAGCGAGCTCCAGCGAGCGCGTCCCCTCGGCCGTAACCAAGACAACTGGAATCGTCGTTTTTCCCGCAATCCGTGAGGCCCGGAATCGCCGCTCACCCGCGACCAGCTCGTATCCAGCCCCCCGCCGGCGAACCACGATAGGCTGCAGGATCCCGTGCTGGGAAATGGAGGCCGCAAGCCCGCCCAGCGCTTCTTCGTTCATTCTCCGCCGAGGCTGCTGAGGATTGACCCGAATGCTGTCCAGCGCGACCTCGAGCGCGCTGCTCTCCGGTTGATCCCCCACCGTTCTGCTGATCAAGCTGTCCAGGCCGCGACCTAGCCGCGGAGCCGGTGTTTCGCTCGCACTCATCGTTTGTCGTTCCTTCCGTTCCATGCAGAGGTCAGTTCGCCGCGCTGCGTGACTCGATCGACAGGCGACCGGAGCCCGCGTTCGATGGACCCAGCGGCGGGTCCGTGCTCACCAGCCACGCCATGCGTCTTCATAACTCGGTAGCTGTCGAGCCACGTCCCACGCTATGACCCTGACGGATTGGCTTCAACGACGTTTCACGTGAAACACGCAAGGCGTCGCAGACGTCCCTGCCCCCCAGGGCCCCACCTGTTTCACGTGAAACAGCCGCCACCAAGACACGCGAGAGCGTGAACTCTCGCCGGGGCATGCGACGCCAAGAAACAACCGAACCCGTGAACCGACAGGGACTTGCGGGCGGTCGTCAGCCCCCTAACTTCAGATAGCCCAACTCGCTCGGCAAGGGCTGGCCAGCCTCGCCTAACCCGGCACGAAAGAGCGCACCCAGGTCTTCTAGTGCCCGGGCGTCTCCCCTGGCGGTTAGCCGGCGAACATCGGGGAAGCGCCCCGCAAGCATGATCAGCCCCATAAGCGAGGCCGCGGAGCAGCTCTCGCCCTCCATCCCGATTTCCATGGGCGTCCCATAGTGCCTCGCGATCTGAACGATCAGCGCGAGCGGACGCGCGTGCAGCGTCACACCGTCAGGGAGCACGAACTCATCTTCTCGTTGCGAGACAAACGTCTCAAGCAGCAGCTGGACCTGATCCGAACAGGAATCCACGAACAGATAGGCCTGGCGAAGGCACGTGTTCACCGCAAGCGAGAGAATGGCCTGCTTGGGCACCAAGGTGGAGATGATCTCCCGAGCGGCCTCATGGCGAAGGTCGTTCTCGTGGCGCTCGTAGAAGTGGACCAGAGCCGTCGACATCTCCAAGAGATGGAAGGCAATCGATGCATGGCCACGCAGCGTCACTAGCCACGGGTGCGCCTCCTCGATCGCCGTGCCGCTGACGTACGTGTCATACATCGACTGGATGTTGTGCACGGCCGACTCGTACCACCGGCAGCGGTCCTCCGATGCGTGCTGGGCGACGTACTCTGCGAGTTCATCGGGCTCGCGAAGAACCGCCAGGTTGAGAGACCTGCTGGCCTCAATCACCAAGGCGAAGCGACCACCGATCTCGACGATGTGCTGGCGTTCATCCACCGTCTCGTCGACGCCGAGGTTGCGAGAGAGCTGACGCGGTCGCACCGGCGGGTCCGATGAGGCAGCCTCCGCAGGCTCCCACTCCTCCATTCCCAGGTTGCGCGACTCCTCCAACAGGCGTGAACAGAGCGCTGAGAGGCACTCCCTCAGCGTCAACACGCCGGCATCGAGCAGGTCCGGCAGTTCGCCGACTCCATCAGCAGTCGCGTATCGAGACAGCCGGGTCGACAGCTGCAAAAGACGGCTCTGAACGCTTGCGAGGCCACGAATTGACGCGACCAACTCGCCAAACGTCACGAAGGTCCGGTTTTGCCGGGCACCGTGATCATCCAGGAACGTCTCAAGCGAATGAGCCGACTCCGCGAGCCGCCCGACGCCATCCGGGAGCTTCAGGAAGTCATCCCCGCGCTCGACAAACGCCACAACCCAAGCGCCAAAGACCCGTGACTCGACGCCAAGCAGGCGCGAATACTCATCCTCCGGCAAGATCGCTTGCGTGGCCTGAACTCGAGTCATGGGGGCTGCCCGAAGCGCGTCAGTTTAGCACAGCGTTGAATCACCGATCCTCCCATCGGAGGCGAACCCGATACCACCGTCTCAAGGTCTTGATGGGGCCCGGTCGATGTCTCAGCACCTCCCCCAAGCACCTCTGATCGGCAGGCCATCACATGGGTCCACGCACCAAGTCCGCACCGTCCGACCACACCATCGAAATCTACTTGCAGGAAATCAACCAGGTCAAGCTGCTGACGGCGGATCAAGAGAAGGAGCTGGCCTACGAGGTCCAGAAGGGCTCCATCCAAGCGCGCGATCACTTTGCCCTGGCCAATCTGCGTCTGGTCGTCAGCATCGCCAAGCGCTACATGAACCGCGGCCTGTGCCTGCTGGACCTCATCGAGGAAGGCAACGTGGGCTTGCTGCGCGCCGTTGAAAAATTCGACCCCGCCGCGAACTGCCGCTTCTCCACCTATGCCACCTGGTGGATCAAGCAGTCCATCCGCAGAGCGCTCACGAACACCGTCAAGACCGTCCGCATTCCGTCCTACATGGTCGAACTGATCAACCGCTGGCAGCAAACGACCGATCGCATGTTGCTGGAACTCGGGCGTGTGCCCTCCATCAACGAGGTGGCGCTGGAACTCGACATGACCCTCGACAACGCGAGGAACGTGCGCCGCGCCCTGCGGACATCCCACAGGTACACCCAGTCGTTCAGCACGGACAGTGACGGCAGCAGCCTCAACGACATCATCGTCGACCCCAACTGCCCTGATCCGCCCAGCGATCTGGCTCGGGCCACAGAGGTCGAGCGCATGATGGGCCTGATCGACAACCTTGACGAACGCGAGCGGCGAATCCTCAGGCTTCGCTTCGGCTTGGACTATGATCGGGACCCCATGACGCTCAAGCAGATCGGCGCAGAGCTCGGTCTGACCCGTGAGCGTGTCCGTCAGATCCAGAACGAGGTCCTCGGCCGGCTGCTCAGGTCCATGTCCGATGAGGTCAGCGAGGAAGAGTAGCCGCCGCGCCGCAACTCAGCCGCTGCCTGACGGCCTCGACCCAACCGCCGATTCCACTGCAGCGGCGCCGGTGGAGCCCAGACTCATCGACACGGGGCCCCCGCACGCCGGACACCACGTGTACGTCCACGTGCCCTACTGCAGGGATCGCTGCACCTACTGCGCCTTCACCACCGTTCCGAACGCCGTGGGCCAGCACCGCGAGTTCACGGACGCGATTCTCGCCGAGTGGCGCGCCACTCCACGAGCGAATGCCCCCCGCACCCTGTCACTCGGAGGCGGGACCCCAGGTCTGCTGCCAGACAACCACCTACAACGTATCATTCACACAATAACTTCCGGCTATCCGCATGCTCATACCGTAGAGACAACGCTCGAGGTCAACCCAGTCAATGTGTCGATGGCTTCCTTGAGCGCATGGCGTGATTCTGGCGTTACCAGGCTTTCCATAGGTGTTCAAACATTCCATGCACGCGTTTTAAAGTCCTTTGCGCGACTCCACTCACCTGACGATGCGCGTCGCGCGCTGAGCATGATCGCCGAACATTGGGGCAGCAGCTGGTCGTCCGATCTGCTCGTGGGCTGGGGCGGGCAGAGCGCCGCCTCGTTGCACGCCGAGCTCGACGAGTTACTGGCTTTCCGACCGCCCCACGTCTCCATCTACGGCCTGACCGTCGAACCCGGGACGCCTCTCGAGCGCCTCCACAAGCGGGGACCCGGCGCGCTGGTGGATGACGACACTGCCGCTGCGCTCGACGAGGTCTGGACCGGCCGGCTGGAGCAAGACGGGTTGGAGCGCTACGAAGTCTCGAACTTCGCCCGCCCCGGGCAGCGCTGCCTCCACAACCAGGCGTACTGGCGCGGCCAGGCCTACCTGGGCCTGGGGCCCGGGGCCTCCAGCTCCGAGGGGCAGCTGCGATGGAGCAACCGTCGCGACGTCAACGCATGGATCAGCGCCGCTCGCTCGGGACGCTCCACTCGAGAACACGTCGAGCGCCTGAGCCCCGCACAGCGTCTGCTCGAGGTGCTGGGCTCCGGGCTCCGGACGCGGGAGGGGCTCTCCGCCGAGGCGCTCGACCGGCGCTTCTCCCCGGCCTGGCGAGCCCCGGTCAGGCAGGCAGCCGCTCAGCTGCTAGCGCACGGGCTCATCCATCTGGACGATCGATCCATCCGACTGGCAGACGCGCAGCTCAGCCGAGCGGACCGCATCCTGATCGAGCTGGTCCAGCGCTGGCCTGGACTGCCTGAGTAGCCCGCGCCCAGCGCACTTCGGACGCTCGCACACGCCGTGATCCTCCTGATCGACAACTACGACTCGTTCACCTTCAACCTGTATCAACTGCTCGGGGTTCGCTGCGGAACGCATGACGAGCTGCGGGTCGTACGAAACGACGCCCTGACAGCGGACGCGTTGGTGGCGCTGCGTCCCGACCATGTGGTGCTCTCACCGGGCCCCGGACACCCCCGTTCCAGTGGGCTGACGCTGCTCGCGACGGACCTGTTTCCGCAGACGCCGTTGCTCGGCATCTGCCTCGGACACCAGGCGCTGGGCCTCTCGCAAGGCGCCCAGGTCGTACGCGCTCCGCACCCGACGCACGGCCAGAGCGTCCCGATCCATCACGACGAAACGGGCTTGTTCAGGGGCGTGGCTACGCCGGCGCGCGCCGCGCTCTATCACTCGCTCGTGCTCGCGCAAGACGAGCTCCCCGAGACCTTGTCGGTCACGGCCAGATCAGCGTACGGTGACACCATGGCCATCCAGCATCGCGACCGACCGCACTTCGGCGTTCAGTTTCACCCCGAGTCGTTCATGACGGACGACGGACCAACACTGATCGACAACTTCCTGGGGACGCGATGACCGTTCGCCCCTTCTCTGACAGGCTCGCCGACGCCGTCCACGACAAGGGCAGCGCGCTCGTCGTCGGCCTCGATCCGTTCATCGAGCGCATGCCCGAAGCCGTTCGCAAAAGCACCGACGCAGGAACGAGCCCGCGCGGGGACGAACGCCAACGGGCGGCAGACACCATCGCCCTGTTCAACGAACAGGTCATCGAGAAGATCGCGCCCTTTGCCTGCGCGGTCAAACCCCAGATCGCCTTCTACGAAGAGTGGGGGCCCGCGGGCATCGAGGCGTTTGAGCGCACCGTCGTCATGGCGCGCGATGCAGGGCTGCTTGTCATCGCGGACGTCAAGCGTGGTGACATCGGGTCGACTGCCGCGGCATACGCCCGCGCGTTCCTTGACCCGCACCGCAGCGCGGCGGCCAGCGACGCCGTGACGCTGAACCCGTGGCTTGGCACCGACAGCGTGGCCCCCTTCCTGCAAGCGGCAGACGACTTCGGCGCCGGCTTGTTCGCGCTGGTACGCACGTCCAACCCGTCGGCCTGCGAGCTCCAGGATCTCGAGGCGGGCGGACTCAAACTGCATCAACACGTGGCCGCGCTGGTGCGCTCGTGGGGCGAAGATCGCGTCGGCTCCTCGGGCTACTCGAGCGTCGGGGCCGTTGTGGGTGCCACCGCGCCGCGAGAGCTGCAGCAGCTGCGCCACGAGTTGCAGGGCGCTTGGCTGCTCATCCCCGGCGTGGGGGCTCAGGGTGCCACGGCCATGGACGTCGCCCCAGCCTTCGACAAGCATGGGCTGGGCGCGGTGATCAACGCGTCCCGCTCGATCCTGTACCCGTACAGCGACCCCTCCGACCCGAAGTGGGCAGACGCCGTGGGCGCCGCCGCCCAGCAGCTCAGGGACGATCTGCGCGAGGCCTCACGCGCGGCCGCGACCCAGGCGTGATCCTGGCTGGCTCGTGTCCGCGCGTCCATGGCTCTTGGACGACGTCCTGGTGGGCTGGCTCAAGCAACTGGACCGCGTTGCTTGGCCGCGCCCCCGGCGAGCAGAGCCTGGTGGAGACGGCAGCCACGCTGTCCGTCCACGCCGACTGGTCCCAGCTCCTGCACCCCGTCTCGGCCACGCGCCCGGCACCTGCGGACCAGGCCCTGGTGATCCTCGCTGGCCAGCAACCGGTGTTGGCCGGCGGGGCCGCGTTGGTGGTCCACAAGGCCGCCACGGCCGTGGCCATGGCTCAGCGTGCCAGCGCGCTCCTGGAGCGTCCCGTGGTCCCCGTGTTCCTGCTCGCCACGCAGGACCACGATTCCGATGAGGTGGATCACTTTGACATCATCAATATGTCAAATAGATCTCTACTTCGCACACGCTGCCGGATCACGCCTGCGCATGAGATGTTCAGCCGAGCCAGCTGGGATCAGACCTGGCCCGACCTGCTCGCCAGCGCGCTGGACGTAGATATTGGATACTTACAGTCAATATCCGGCTTAGATCAGACGACGAGCCCTCGCGTCTCCGAACACCCCGCGGTCCTGCTCGACCGGGTCTTTGGCGACCAGGGACTGCTGCTCGTAGAGAGCCACCGCATGCAGAACGCCGGGCGCCCGGTCCTGGCTCGGGCCTTGGGCGAGCGGCCGGCGCTGGCCGACGCGCTCCGCCGGGGCGCCGCAGCTCTGCGCGAGTTGAACGTCGCCCCGGCCTTCGACGCCGAGGACCCGCGGCCGCTGGTGCTGGAGAGCCGCAGCGGGCGCCGGTCCCGAGTGAGCGCCGGCGACGACGGAGCCCTGGAACGGCTCGCCCACAGCCCAGCCGACTTCTCGCCCCACGCGGCCCTGAGGCCGGTGGTTCAGGCGCTGGCCCTCCCGGTGCTGGCCCAGGTGGCGGGGCCATCTGAGCTCCTCTATCTGGCGCAGAGTCGCGGGCTGCACGAGCAGTTCGCCGCCTCCGCGCCGGTGCTGGTGCCCCGCATGGAAGCCACCCGACTGCCGGCCGACGTGCTGGCCGAGCGCGGCGAAGACCTGCTCGACTCCAGCTCCACGCCTGCCGGCGAGGCCGAACAGGCGCTGCGCGACGCGCTGCGACGCTTCACGGCCGGAATCGCGGACGCCGACCCCGGCCTGCTCCCCAGGCTCGAGCGCTTTGCCTCGGGGGTCAACGCCCGGGCGCGACGCTTGGCCGAGATGCCGACCTGGCGCGGGCGCGCGTCGCATGACCTGCGTACCCTGGCCCGGCCACGGGGCCGCTGTCAGGACGCCGTGCTGGCCTGGCTCCCTGACGCGATTGCCTGCGGCGATCTGCCCGCCTACGGACGTCACCTCGTCACGCTGTGCCGACCGCTGGAGTCGCCGATCCACATGCTCCACTCCTTGCCGGAACCAAGCGATGGTTGACGTGCTCGTGTTCGGGCCGCACCCCGACGACATCGAGATCTGTGCCGGCGGGCTGGTGCTCACGCTGGTCGAGCGCGGGTACACGGTGGGGGGCGTCGACCTCACCGGCGGCGAGTCGGGCACGCGCGGCGACGCACACACCCGCCACGCCGAAGGTCAGCGCGGCGCCGAGTTGTTGGGCCTGAGCTTCCGTGAGTGCCTGGGACTGGCCGACGGCGGCATCCGCAACGACGAGCCCTCGCGCGACCTGGTGATCGACGTCATCCGCCGGCATACGCCCCGCCTGGTGGTCGCGCCCGTGGCCATCGACCATCACCCCGACCACTCCCGCAGCGGCGTGCTCGTGAAGGAGGCGCGCTTCCTGGCGGGTTGCGCGCGCATCGGTCCGCCCGGCGCGCCACACCGACCGGGGCGTACGCTGTTCTATCCTTCGCGCGAGCTCGTGGAGCCGAGCCTGATCGTCGACATCAGCGACGTGTTCGATGCCAAGCTGCGCGCGGTCCGCGCCCACGCGTCGCAGCTGCACGCCGCCGGCTCCGATGAGCTGCCCACCATGATCGCGTCCGAGGGTTTCCTGACCATGATCGAGGCGCGCGCGCGCCACTACGGCGCGCAGATCGGCGTGACACATGGTGAGCCATTCGTGGTCGACGGACCCCTCGCCGTCAATGACCCCGTGCCCGCCGTGCGTGACGGCCCGCAGAGCGTGTTCCTGTGAGACCGCTGCGCGTCGGCATCGCCTGCTACCCGACGTATGGCGGCAGCGGTGTGCTCGCCACCGAGCTCGGACTGGCGCTGGCGGCGAACGGGCACGAGGTGCACATGTTCAGCTATGACCGCCCCACGCGCCTGGGTTGCTTCCACGAAGGACTCGAGCTGCACACGGTGTCGGTCTCCTCGTACCCGTTGTTCCGCTACCCGCCCTACGACCTGGCGCTGAGCACCGAGATGCGGCGCGTCATGGCCGAGCGCGACCTCGACATCCTGCACGTGCACTACGCCGTGCCGCACGCGCTCTGCGCCTACCTCGCGCGAGAGATGATCCCGGACTGCCGCACGCGCATCGTCACCACGCTGCACGGAACCGACACCACTATCCTGGGTCGCGACCCGTCCTATGGAGACGTGATCCACTTCGGTCTGGAGCACAGCGACGCGGTGGTCTGCGTCTCGCGCTGGTTGGCCGAGCAGACCGCCGAGATCCTGGGCTTCGAAGGACACGTCGACGTGCTGCCCAACTTCGTCGATCAGAACGTATTCAAACCCATGGACGCGCGCCAGATGCGCGAGCAGTTGGGCGTCGGCGAGCGCGCGCTGCTGGTGCACCTGTCCAACTTCCGCCCGCTCAAACGCACGCTCGACACGATCGAGGTGCTGCGGCGCTTGCCGGACGACCTGCCCGTGCTGCTGCTGCTGGTGGGAGACGGTCCGGACGCCGGTCTGGTACGCGACGCCGCGGCTCGCCACGGCCTGGCAGACAAGGTCCGTTTCCTTGGCGAGGTCGACAAGGTGGAGTCGATCATCGCCGCCGCTGACGTCGCGCTCTTTCCGAGCGAGAGCGAGTCCTTCGGCTTGGCGCAGCTCGAGGCGCAGGCCTGCGGCGTGCCGGTGGTGGCCAGCCGCGTGGGTGGCCTGCCCGAGGTGGTGCTGCACGACCAGACCGGCATCCTGGCTGAGGTGGGCGACGTGGACGCCATGGCCCGGGCTGTCACGCGACTGCTGACCGACACCAAACTCCGGCGCGACATGGGGCAGGCCGGAGCCCGGCGCGCGCGCGAGTTGTTCTCGCTCGAACGCAGCCTGGAGCAGCACGTGGATCTGTATCGAGCGCTGATCGACAGGGCGCCGTGAACAGCGCGCGGGTCTATCTCGACCACAACGCCACCTCGCCCTGGCGCCCGGAAGCGCGGGCTGCTGTCGAGCAGGCCCTGGCTGGTCCCCCGCTCGGCAACCCCTCTTCGGCCCACGCTGAAGGCCGCCGCGCCCGCGCGCTGCTGGAGCGGGCCCGCGAGCAGTTGGCCGATCTGCTCGGCTGCCCGCGCGACGGGCTCGTGTTCACCTCGGGCGGCACCGAGGCCAACGCCCTGGCCTTGGCGTCGTGCCGCGACACAGGGGCCCTGGCAGTCTCCGCGGTCGAACACCCGTCTCTGCTGGAGACCGCCCTCGCGAGCCCCCGCGGCCTGGTTGTTCCGGTGGACTCCCGCGGGCGCCCCGACACGTCCGTGCTGCCTGCGGACACCGCGCTGCTCTCAGTCTCCACAGCAAACCACGAAACCGGACACGTCCAAGATGTGGAGGCACTCACGCAGACCATCCACAACATAGGGGGTCTGTTTCATACAGACGGCTGCCAGGCCCTCGGTCGGGTGAGCTTCCGACCCTTCGACGCGGGCTCTGATCTCGCCAGTGTCTGCGCGCACAAGCTGGGTGGACCGGTGGGTATCGGTGTCCTGGCCGCGCGCGAGTTGTCGCTGCTGCGGCCACTGGTGCGTGGCGGCGGTCAGGAGGCGGACGTTCGTCCCGGTACGGAAGCGGTCGTACTCGCCGTGGCGTTTGCAGCGGCCGCACGCGCGGCCGTCGACGCGTTGCCGCACCAAGCCCCGCATTGGCGCGAGCTGATCCAGCGCACGCGTGAAGGCGTTCGCCAAGCAGACCCGACCGCTGTCTTCCACTCAGATGACCGCGACGGTCTACCCAACACGCTCGCCGTGTCGTTCCCCGGACGACACGGGCAAGCGCTAGTGCACCGTCTCGACCTGGAAGGCTGCGCGGTTTCGCACGGCTCGGCCTGCGCATCAGGATCGTTGCGTCCGTCGCCCGTACTGCTCGCGCTAGGTGCCGGAGACGACGCCGCGCGCTCCGTCTTGCGCATCAGTCTCGGCCACGACACGACGCGCGACGACGTGCAGCGCTTCGTGTCCGCGCTGCGCGCGACGCTCGCCGACAACCCCACCCATTTCTCTCCGAAAAAACCCCGGTGACCCGAAGCGTCGGTCCAGACATTGCTTGTGCGCGACACGCGCTCCCGCGTTCGTCCGTGAACGTGTTCGACCCGTTGACAGCCTGGGGGAAAGTCCCATAGTGGCGCCTGTGTCGGTGGTCGTCCCAGATCGCCGGCCGCACGTTGGGGACGGGTACGAGCAATCTCGTCGGGCGTGGCGTCGTGAGGCCGGTCGCGAATCGCGGGTGGGGTGGGTCGGGTTGCCATCGGACAGCTGGTCGCTGTGCTGCGCTCCGTCCGTGTCGTCGCGTTGGCCGTCTCTTGTCAATAGTCGGGCTCGTTACATGGCGGGACACGCAGGCATGACCACCTCTGAGCATCTCGACGCAGGCGCAGCGCACTTCTTCGACTGGCTGCGAAACAACGTCAGCCCAAAGAAGTATGAGCTCTGGTTCTCCAGCATGCGCTGCAGCCAGCGGCCCGACGGAAGCGTCGTGGTCGCCTTCGAAGACACCTTCCTTTGCGACTGGGTGCGCACCAAGTACATGCACCTGCTCGACGCTGCTGCGCAGGCCGCATTCGGGGACGAGTGCACGGTCCGGTTGACCGTGGAGCAGACCGACTCCAAGCCCAAGCGCCCGGCACACACGCCGGCGCCGAAGCCCGCAGCGCCGGCGATCGAGATCACGCCTCCCCAGGCCGATGGCCTGCCCCTGCACCCGCACTACACCTTTGACAACTTCATCGTCGGCCCCAGCAACCAGCTGGGCGCCGCAGCCACCCGCGCCGTCGCGGACGCACCTGGCGGTTCCTACAACCCGCTGTTCCTGCACGGCCCCACGGGCCTGGGCAAGACGCACCTGCTGCAGGCGGTCTGCCATCGCGCCATGCAACGACGGCCCGACATGAAGGTGCTCTACCTGTCGAGCGAGACCTTTCTGAACCAGTACATCGCGGCCATCGAGGCCGGCGATCTGGATCGCTTCCGGTACCGGCACCGTTCGGTCGACTTGTTCCTCATCGATGACGTGCACCTGTTGGCAAACAAGGAACGCACGCAGGACGAGTTCTTCCATACGTTCAATACGCTCTACGACGAGAAGCATCAGATCGTCTTGTCCAGCGACTGTCCGCCGTCGGAGATCCCGACGCTCAAGGACCGTCTGACGAGCCGTTTCGAGTGGGGCATGGTGGCGGAGATCGGCCAGCCGCAGTTCGAAACGCGGCTGGCCATCCTGCAGCGCAAGGCCCGCGACCGGGGCGTCGAGCTGCCCCACGACGTGCTCTCCTTCTTGGCCGAGCGCATCGACCGCAACATCCGCGAGCTCGAGGGCGCCATCACCAAGGTGCTGGGCTACGCCGAACTCTTCGGCAAGTCCGTCGACCTTGAGCTCGCCCAGCAGGCGCTGCACGCCACCTCCGAGGGCTCCTCGCGGCCGGTCACCCAGACCGAGGAGATTATGGCCGTCGTCTGCCGGCACTACGGCGTGACGTCGAGCGACATCCGCGGCCGCAGGCGCACGCAATCGATCGTGGAGCCGCGCCAGGTCTTCATGTATCTGTCGCGCAAGCTCACCAACATGTCCTTCGACGAGATCGGCCGCAGCTGTGGTGGTCGTGACCACTCCACGGTGCTCTACGCCGTGCGCAAGATCGAGAAGCGCCTGGAGGACGACAGCTCGCTCGGGCGCACGCTGCGCGACATGACGTCCGAGCTGAAGCGCTGAATTCGAACGTGGATAAGTCCGCGTCCCTGGGCACCGGGTCCGCCCCAGGCACCACCTGGCCGATCGCTTTGCGCCGCGTTTCTGTGCACAGCCCGTGGGACAGCCGTCGTGAAACAGCCCCGTCCTCCCCAGGGCTCCACCTCGACCGCAGACGCCACCGGTCCGCTACGTGGATCATCCGCTGTCCGGTGGGCATACTGTGAGCTTCCGTCCACACACCCCTTCCGGCCGATCTCCCTGTGGGCCAACAGCTTGCGACCGTTCCGCGAGCCTTGTCCACAATCCGGTCGGCCTTATGACGGTGATGGTTCCTTAATTCATACTTCTCTTCATTGGTCACCGCGTCACCCCGCACAGCTTGAGCGACCGATGCACGGAGACCACCGCAGACCATGAACCTTTCGACACCTCGCGAGCCATTCCTGCAACATCTTCAGCTCACGTCGTCCGTGTGCCCAGCGCGCAGCATGCGCCCGCTGCTCACGGACGTGCTCATCTCGGTCGATGGCAACCGGGTGGAGTTCACGGCCACGGACGGCGATATCTCCATCCGACGACGCTTCAGCGACGAGAACGTTTCGGGCGAGGGCACGGCGGCCTTGCCGGCGGCGACCTTGCTGCAGGCTGTGCGCTCCATCGACGACGCCGAGATCACCATCGTGCAGGTGGATCAGACCCACGAGCTCAAGTCGGAGCGGGCCTACTTCAAGCTCAACGGCGACGATCCGGACATGTTCCCGTCGATCCCGACCGTCGAAGACGAGGCGGGGGTGGAGCTGCCGCTCGGAGAGTTCGTCGCCCTGTGTTCGAGGACCATGTTCGCGGCTAGCAAGGACATGGGACGCTACGCATTCAATGGCGTGTTGCTCGAACTCGATCCCGAGGGCATCACCCTGGTGGCCACGGACGGCCGTCGGCTCGCGTTGGCCACTCTGCCCATGGCGACGGGCGTCGCCGAGCGCCGCAGCGCAGTGGTCCCGCTCAAGGGCCTGCAGCAGCTGCAGCGCCTGGGCGCCGAGGATGACAAGACACCCCTGCAGATCGTGCTGCGCCAGTCGTTGGTGGCCTTCCGTACGCCCAACGCCGAGGTGTTGGCTCAGCTGGTCGAGGGCGAGTTCCCCGACTTCCGCGCGGTCATGCCGGAGGATTCCAGCCTGCCGGGCCAGGTCAGCGTGGCGCGTGACGAACTGGCGTCTGCTGTGAGCCGAGCCATGATCACGGCTGGTGCCGAGTCGCCCATGGTGCGGCTCGAGCTGAGCGAGGGGCAGCTCGCGGTCATGTCGCGCCAGGAGGGCCTGGGAGAGTCCCGCAGCGACGTGCCGGTAGACTACGACGGTGACGAGGTCGAGATCCGCTTCAACCCGGCCTTCATCAGCGAATACCTGAAAACCATGCAGGAGGACGCCTTGACGCTCCGCTTCAAGGACCGCAGCTCGGCTGGCGTCTTTAGCTCAGGTGCTGTTTCGCGTTATGTTGTGATGCCGATAACATCCTGATGGTGGTTTCCTGTCTCTTCCTTCGGCATGCAGCGTGAGACCCGAACGTGGCGGCCCGCCCAGGCGCCTGGGAGACGTGCTGGCGGGGCTCATGCGCCGTCGGAGCTGGACCCAGAGCGTGCAGCGCGAGGCGCTCGAGCAGGCCTGGACCCGAGCTGCTGGCGAGCGTGTGGCAACTCGGTCTCGTGTGGCCCATTTGCGGGACCAAACGCTTACAATCGAGCTTTCTTCAGCGGCCCAGAGATACGAGCTTGAGGCCTTCCACGCGGGCTCGATCCTGACCCGCTTGCAGGCCGACGAAGACGCTCCCCCTGTGCGTCGCTTGGCCTTCCGTCTAGGACACGGCAACCCATCATGAGTCAGACCTACGACTCCTCCTCGATCCAAGTGCTCGAGGGCCTCGAGGCCGTGCGCAAGCGGCCGGCCATGTACATCGGTGACACGTCCAGCAGGGGCTTGCACCACTGCGTGTTCGAGGTCATCGACAACTCCATCGATGAGGCCCTGGCCGGTTTCTGCTCCCAGGTCGATGTCACCATCAACCTCGACGGCTCGGTGTCCGTCGTCGATGACGGCCGCGGCATCCCAGTGGACGTGCACAAGACCGAGGGCGTACCCGCCGTCGAGGTGATCCTCTGCAAGCTGCATGCGGGCGGCAAGTTCGACAAGGGCAGCTACAAGGTCTCCGGCGGCCTGCACGGCGTGGGCGTGAGCTGTGTCAACGCCCTGGCCGAGCGACTCAGCGTTGAGATCTACCGCAACGGCAAGGTCTACGAGCAGAGCTTCTCGAAGGGCATCAAGACCTGCGAGTTGCACACCACCGGCCCCACGAGCAAGCGCGGCACCAAGATCACGTTCCTGCCGGATGACTCGATCTTCGACGAGACCGAGTTCATCTACGAGACGCTGGCCAGCCGCATGCGCGAGATGGCGTTCCTGATGGGGAGCAGCGGTCTCAGAATCAGCATCCAGGAGGAGAGCAGCGGGCGCAGCGACACGTATCAGTACCCAGAGGGCCTCGAGGACTTCATCGCCTTCATCAACGACGGCAAGACGCCGCTGCACAAGGAGATCGTCTCGCTCGTCTCCGAGGCGCCGGACAGGACCGGCACGCCGGTCGAGGTCGAGCTGTCCTTGCAGTACAACGACAGTTACCGCGAGGACGTGTACTGCTTCGTCAACAACATCAACACGACCGAGGGCGGGACGCACGTCTCTGGTTTCCGCGCCGGTCTGACCCGCGCGCTGAACGGCTTCGCCAAGCGCGAGAGCCTGTTCAAGCCCAACGAGACGCCGCCCAGCGGTGACGACTTCCGCGAGGGCTTGGCGGCGGTGCTCAGCATCAAGCTGGCCGACCCGCAGTTCGAGAGCCAGACCAAGATCAAGCTGGGCAACCGCGAGGTGGAGGGCATCGTTGCCTCCGTCGTGCAGGACAAGCTCAACTCGGTCTTCGAAGAGAACCCGACGCTCGGCAAGACCATCGTCAACAAGGCCGTGCTGGCAGCGCGTGCCCGTGAGGCAGCGCGCAAGCAGCGCGACCTGGTGCGTCGCAAGGGCGCCCTCGCCAGCGGCAATCTGCCCGGCAAGCTGGCCGACTGTCAGAGCAAGCAGCGCAGCGAGACCGAGCTGTTCATCGTCGAGGGAGACAGCGCCGGAGGTACCGCCAAGGGCGCGCGAGACCGCAAGTACCAGGCCATCCTGCCCCTGCGCGGCAAGATCCTGAACGTCGAGAAGGCACGCCTCGACAAGATGCTGAACCACGAAGAGATCCAGATCCTGATCACGGCGCTGGGCACCGGCTTCGGCGCGGACGACTTCGACATCGAGAAGCTGCGCTACGGCAAGGTCATCATCATGACCGACGCCGACGTGGATGGATCGCACATCCGCACGCTGCTGCTCACGTTCTTCTATCGACAGATGGGCGAGTTGGTGAAGGCCGGGCGCATCTACATCGCCGAGCCGCCGCTGTACAAGCTCAAGCGCAAGAAGAAGGAGCGCTACATCATCGACGAGGACGCGCTCAACCACGCCCTGCTCGACATCGCGGTGGAGAGCGCCAAGGTGCGTGTGCGTGACGCTGCCCGTAGTGGTGGCGACGAGCGCGTACTGTCGGGCTCCGACCTGGACGCCCTGATGACGCTGCTGCTCACGTTGGAGCGGCTCGGTTCGCACGTCGAGCTCGGGCGGGCGCCGGTCCCCTTCTCCGAGTACCTCACGGCGGGCGCTGACAAGCAGCTGCCGGTGGCGCGCGTCGTCGCGCCCGATGGGGAGGGCCGCTTCTTCTTTGATCAGACGACGCTCGGGGCGCAGCTCGAGGGCCTGGACGAAGAGCAGCGCGAGGCGACGATCGTGGCCGAGTACCTGGACGCGGGCGCTATCGCTGAGGCGCTGGAGGGCCTGATCCGGCTCGGCTTCGCGGTTGAAGACTACGTGGGCAGCGCCAGCAGCGACGACAGCGCAGCGCGCTTTGAGGTCTTCGAAGACTCCGACGCGCCGCGCGAGGCCCACAACCTGCCCGGGGTGCTCAATCACCTGCGCGCCATGGGCGAGAGCGGCGTCGACATCCAACGCTACAAGGGTCTGGGCGAGATGAACGCAGACCAGCTCTGGGAGTCCACCATGGACCCCGAGACGCGCTCGCTGCACCCGGTGGTTCTCGATGACGAGGTCGAGGCCAACCACCTGTTCTCGATCCTGATGGGTCAACAGGTGGAGCCGCGCCGCGCGTTCATCGAGAAGCACGCGCTCGAGGTGCGTAACCTCGACGTCTGACGGTACAGCGTTTGGTTGAGCGCCGCGCCGCGGAGCCCGACGGGGCGCCAGGGCCAGGGAGCATGGCTGGGCCGGGGGAGTCTCGCCAGGCTCCGGGCCACCCGGGACTACGGCGTCGCGGGCTTCGAGGCCTCGGGCGGCTGGTCTTCGCGGCGCTCGGGACGCGGCGCGTCAGCTCCCGGCTCGGCTGGGGAGCACGGCTGCTCCGCAGCGTCGTGTGCACTCGGTGGCGCAGGCTCAGCGGGGTGCGCGGCCGATCCCGATGACGCGTCCGTCTCCACGCTCCCGGGAGCGGGAAACGCCTCGGGATCCGGCGGGCTCGTCTTGGGCCGCCACGAAGCCTCGGAGATGGGGGGCGAGGCGGACAACGAGCGCTCCTGCGGCGACAGGCCCAGGTCAGTTGGCAGGTCGAGCTCCGGAGGCCGGCGCAGCTCGTCGGGCATGCGGAACTCGGGCGGAGGGCGGCGCAGGTCCTGGGTGAGGTCGGAGGACATGGCTCGCATGCGCCCCACGAAGCGCGCGGCTTTACGCGCCACGTCCGGCAGGTCGCCACCAAAGAGCAGCACCGCCGCCGCGGCGAGCAGCACGAACTCCAGAGGTCCGATGTCGAGTAGAGCCAGCGTGGCGTTCACCCCGAGGATGATAGCGCGCCGGCGCTGGCCCCGTCGCGCTCGGGTCCGTGCGAGCAGCCCCTGCGGGCGCCTGGCGAGGGCAGGGCTGCGGGCGTCCGCCGAGGGAGTGCGCCGCCCATGGGCGCGGCAGCTGCCCAGCGGGCCTTACGGCAGTCGATTCACGAAGGCCCCGTCCACCGCCACGTCCGGCTGGCCTGGCGACGTGAGCGTGGCCGAGTAGATGCCGGCGAACTGCCGCTTCACGCGGCTCTGGATGGTGATCGACAGGGGCACACCGTCGGAGGTCCAGGTGGTCTCAACGCCCTCCACGACTTCGGTGTAGGTCAGGCGCGCCTGGTCGACCGGCGGACCCGAGAAGCTGGTGGGAATCAGCGGCGGCTGCTCGAACGCGAGCTCGAGCGTGCTCTGCAGCGTCTTGTCCTTGGACTTGCCGCTGGCCGTGGTCAGCACCAGGTCATCGAGCACTACGGTCTTCATGCCGCCCGCCTTGGTGACGAACTCCAGATCCCGGACGGTGCCCAGGACCTGGCGACGCGCGATCTGTTTGCGCTTGCTGCCCTGGATCTGCAGCGTGGTCTTTACCAGGTCAGCTCCGACCTGGTTGGTGACGCGCACGTTCCAGACGCCGTCGGCCACGGCGCGCCGGGGGACGCGCACGATGACCTCGCGGTCGTCCGGCGCGCCCTCCACCGGCTTCAGCTTGACCACCCGGATCCGCTTCCAGCCCACGTCGACCCGCGGCCGGCGGTTGCCCAGGTCCTGGACGAAAATGCTGAGCTTCTCCCTCGGCGCCGCGATGGTCTGGCTGAACCCGGTGATGACGGGCGGCAGCACGCTGAAGGCCGCCGCCGCGAGCCCGCCGTCATTGGGATGCAGCTGCAGCGTGGTGGGCCCGGCGTCCGGCGCGCGCTTCACGCGGGCCTCGATAGCCGTGTCGCTCCAGGAGAGGATGGCCAGACGCGGGTCCTTCTTGGCGTCTTCGTCCACCAGCGTGAGCTTGCCGCGGGTCTCGCCGAAGCCCGTGCCGGTGATGCTCAGCAGCGAGCCCAGGGTGCCCGCCGCGGGCGTGACGCTGTCGATGCTCTGGGCGTGGGCGCCGGGAGCGAGCAGCCCCAACGCCAACATGCCGGCCCAGATCAACAGCGCACGCGTGTGTGCGCACGTGCCGCGGCGCTGATGAATAGACAAGAAGAGCATGTGCGGGTGATCCGACGAGGACGCCGGGCGCGTCAGTCTTCCATGTGGTTCATCACCCGCTCGTCGTTCAGCGACATCTTCAGCCCCACCTTGGTGGCGTTGCGTCCGAAGATGGCTGTGAACAGGCGGATGAAGCCCTTGGTGATGACCCGGCTCACGAAGTCTACCGGCGGAAGCGTCCGGAAGCCGCGCTTACCCTGGGCCTTGTTGTAGATCATGTTCTGCTCGGTCACGAGCCACTCGCTGAAGAGCATGTACATGACCAAGTAAGGCTTCTGGGCCCATTTCCAGCGAATGGCGCGCCGCACGAAGGGCAGCAGGCTCGGGAAGCGCACCACCACCGGGAACCACTTGTGCAGGTTCTCGTAGTAATGGCGGTTGGGCAGGCTGATGGAGGTCGTGCGGTTGAACAGGGTGGGGAACTCCTCCCACGTGTCCGTCGCCAAGCCCATCTCCCGGGTCATGTCGTTGATGTCGGTCATCGGGTACGGCTGCAGCAGGCTGCACAGCGGGTGGTCGACCCTGCACTCGATGTTGAGCTCGATGGTCTCAAGATCGTCCTCGATGGACGTGCCGGGTCCGCCCAGCATGTTCAGCGAACCCAGGCGGATACCGTACTGCCGGATGAACCCGGCCGCGCGGATGAGCTGCGCGCGCGTGGTGTTCTTCTTCATGACCGCGTTGCGCATGTGGTCGTTGGCCGCCTCGAAGGCGATGCGCGCGTAGATGCAGCCGGCCTGCTTGAGCAGGCGGATGTGCTTCTCTGTGACCATGTTGGCCATCAGGATGGCGTCGAACGGCAGGCCGACCTCCCGAGGCCAGCGCTCGGCGAACTCCTCCAACCACTTGTTGTTGATGTTGAAGATGTCATCGAGGAAGTGCACGTACGTCAGCGGGTACTCCGCCTTGAGGCGCAGCGCCTCTTCGATCACGTGGCCCACGGAGCGGCGGCGCACGTATTCGTTGTTGGTCACCTTGTAGACCTTCTTCTTCCAGGCGTGGTGGAAGCAGAAGGAACAGTTCATGGGGCAGCCGCGGTCGGTCTTGATGACCTTGCGCTCCGACAGCCGGTAGAAGTCGGCCGCGTCGTAGACCAGCGAGCGATCGCAGAAGCCGAAGGCCTCCAGGTCCTGCTCGAGGCGCCCCGGCTCGTTGGTGTGCACCAAGCCGTCGCCGTCCTTGTAGGTGATGCTCGGCACGCTGGTCAGGTCGCCGCCATGCTGGAGCCGGTTCACGAACTCAACGATGGCGTACTCGCCGTCACCGCGGCAGATGGCGTCGATGCCCTCCTCGTGGATGAACTCGGGCACCACGGTCACGTGGGCCCCGCCGGCGATGGTCAGGACGTCGGGCTTGAAGCCCTTCACCTGTTGGTTGAAGCCCAGCACCGTGGTGTGGATGCCGGTGGTGAACGAGTAGCCCACCACGTCCGGATCGAACTCGCGGAACGTCTGCTCGAAGTTGTTGTCGGGCAGGAAGATCATCTTGGTCTCGTGCCCGGCGGCCTTGAGCGCGCCCGACAGATACATGAGCCCGAGGGGCTCCTGCGCGAGGAACTGAGAGAGGAAGAGAACCTTCATCGGCGTGGCGTCAGTGCGAGCGGGGAGGATGGGCTGCGGAGCTGAGACCGTTGCGTGCGGCTCCGTCCCTCCCTCCCGTGGGTGGGGGGCGAGTGACGCTTGAATGTATCACCGACCCTGCGCGCCGTCTGTGCGCGTGACACGCGAAGCCACGCGCCCACGAGATCCGATTGTCACTTGGAAGTTGGCGTGAAGCGCTCCGCGACGGACGTGCCGTAGCCCACCAGCTCGACGTAGCCCTCGCCCGTGACCGGCGCTCCCGCGCGCTGTCCGGTGAAGCGGCACAACCCCTCCCAGTAGGTCACGCCGGTCGAGCGCGTCTGCAGCTCCTGCGCTTCGAGCAGCGGCGTCACGTTCAGGCTGAGCTGCGCGTCGGGGACCTCCAGCGTCCAGCCGGACGGGTAGCTGATGCCGCTGTCGGGGCTGGTCCAGGTCGAGCGCGCGCGCAGCGTGAACGCGCCGCGCGCGAGGTGTCGTGCGGGAGACCCGGGCACCAGCAGCGTGCCCGAGCTGGCAGGCTGGGGCAGGCCCTCGGCGTCGCGTAGCAGGTAGACCATCAGCACGCTGCCGTCGTCGAGCACCACCGACAGCCAGTCCCAGCCCACCAGCTCGGCGTCCAGCTGGCTGCTGCCGAACTCGTGGTCCATCCAGGCGCGCCCGCTGACGCGACGCGTCTCGCCGTCGGCCATGCGCAACCTGCCGACGGCCGGGATGTCCGGCAGCGAGTAGTACCAGGAGGCCTGGCCCGGCTCGCTGCCCTTGAGGCTCAGGCCTGGTTCGACGCCGTGGTTCAGCACGACGCTGGCGCCCAGCGTGAGCTCGAGCTCGAGCGTGGCCTCGCCCGCGGTCAGGGTCAGGGAGGTGAGGGCCTCGTCGTCGCTCGCGGGTGCACCGGCGCGGGACCCGCGGGGCTTGCTGCGCGAGCCGGGCCCGCTCAGCACGTTCTCGAACACACGCACCTCGAGCCCGTCTTCGCTGGCCCAGGCCCAGGGCGGAAAGGCGCGGCTGGAGGCCTCCGAGAACAACAGACGCCCGCTGGACAGGTCTGTGAGCGCGCCGTGGAACATGAGCACGTCGCGCACCAGCAGGGGCGATTCGCGCTCGGCTGGCTCGCGCACCAGCGCGCGTCGGAACCAGGTGGCCTGGAAGCCGTAGCGCCGGCCGGACTCATCGCTGAGCGGCCCCGTGAAGTACCACCACTCCGTGCGCGTCGCGGGGTGCGCCGCGTGATCGGCGGGCAGCGTCAGCGGGCGCCCGCTGGTGGCGCGCAGGAAGCCGGCCTCATCCAACGACGGCGTGTACTCCTGTGCGTTCGTCAAGTTGAGGCACATGAGGGCGGCGACGAGCGCGAGACCTGCGTGTACGCCGGCCGAGCGGCGCATGCCGGGGGGGCTAGCAGCAGGCTGCGAGTCGGGCGCCACCGCGCTGTGGTGCGCCTGAGCGTTGCGTGCCGAGCGCGTCATCGTCGCGTCTCCACCAGGCTGGCCACGCGGCTGCGGGCCACCAGTAGCCAGGGGACCAGCGCCGCCAGCACGCCCGCCACGAGGGCAGAGCCCAGGATGGCCGCCAGGGCCAGGCCGTCCACGCGCATTGGAAACGTCCAGCCGAACGAGCGCTCGTTGATGATGTCCACCAGGATCCACGACAGGGCCAGACCCACCGGCAGCGCGGCCAGCGCCGCCACGCCGGTGATCAGCAGGGCCTCCAGCACCAGCAGCGCCCCCACGGTGCGCAGCCGGGCGCCCAACGCGCGCAGCACGCCCAGCTCCTGGCGGCGCTCGATGTGCAGGCACAGCAGCGCGGTGATCACACCCACCAGGGCCAGCGCCGTGGAGATGGCCTGCAACACGAAGGTGATGGCGAAGGTGTCGTCGAAGGCGTGGCCCACGTCCTCGCGCAGGCGCTCCACCGTGCGGAAGACGGCGTCGGGGAAGCGCGACGCCAGCTGGTCCACCAGCGCCGCGGGGTCGCCGCCGGGCCGCATCAGCACGGCCGCGTTGCGCACCGGCACCGCGCCGTACAGCTCGATGAAGGTGGCCTCCGCCAGCAGCGCGTAGCCGCGGTCGAGGGAGAAGTCCTGGAACACCCCGGCCACCGTCAGCGTGCGCGCACCCTGTCTGCCCGCCAGCTCGAGCGTGTGTCCCGGTGACAGCTCGCGACGTCGCGCCAGGGGTTCGGAGACCAGCACCTCGCCCGCCTCCAGCGCCGCCACGATGGCGGGCAGCTCGCCCCCCTGCAGCACGCGCAGGGAGTCGCGCGCGCGCAGCGTGTCGAGTCGCGCGCCAGCCACCATGAAGCTGCCCTCTGGCGAGGGCTCCTCCACCGAGCGCAGTCGATCGACGGAGGCCACGTCGTCGCGGGCCTCGAGCGCTGCGAGCAGACCGTCGGGCAGGCGCGCGCGCTCCGGTGCCAGCTCGAACCACAGCGGCTTGATGTAGACGTCGGCCGCCAGCACGGCCTGCGACCAGCCCATGACCTCTTGCCGGAACGAGCCCACCATGGTGACGACGGCCACGGTCATGGCCAGCGGCATGGTCAGGGCACCCGCGGCTGCGCCCGCGCGCCCCAGCGTGCGCATGATCTGACCACAGGCGAGAGACAGCAGCGCGGGGCGTCGTACGCGCGACACGGCCAGCCCCAGCAGGCGCGGGATGGCGGTGGCGCTGGCCAGCAGCACGGCCAGCACGGACACGGCGGGCAGCATCACGGCGCTGGCTTGAGGTACCAGCAGCAGCGCCGCCACGAACAACAGCACCCACGGCAGCCAGCGCGGCGGGGGCGGGTCCTCGCTGGTGATGCCGGCCACGGCCACCGGCGCTGTGCGCGCGGCCGAGCGCGCCGGCGCCCAGGTGGCGCCCACGCTGGAGATCACGGCCACGGCCAGGCCGAGCGCGGCGCTGAGTCCGTCCAGCTCGGGCACGGGGGCGCCGCCCACCGGGCCGTAGAGCGTGCCCACCGAGCGCGCCACGTCGCTCACCAGGACCCGCGCCAGCAGCGCGCCGGCGCCCAGGCCGAGGGCGCCGCCCAGCAGCCCCAGCAGCGCGGCTTCGCTCAGCAACGCGAGCAGCAAGCCGCGGGCCGTGCAGCCCAGGCAGCGCAACCGACCCAGTAGGCCGCGCCGCCGCGATACCGCGAACTGCGCCATGCTGAAGACCACGAACGCGCCCACCAGCACGGCCAGGAAGCCGAGGCACATCAGGTTGGTGGCGAAGGCCTCGGTGAGCGACGAGGCGCGCTCGCCGCGGCGGCTGGCGCGCTCCAGTCGCTCGCCCGGTAGCACGGGCAGCTCGGCGCCGTCGCCCTCCAGCACCAGGTCATAGCGCAGCACGGAGGCGCCCAGGCCCAGCAGCTCCTGGGCGCTGGCCAGATCGGTCAGCACGAAGGGCGGGTTGGCGGCGTCCAGGCGTGGCTCGTTCAGCAGGGCCACGCGCAGCGTCTTGCGGCCACCGGGCACTTGCACGCTGAGCTGGTCGCCGTCGGACACGCCGAGCACCCGCGCGGTGCCCGGGCCCATTGCCACCAGGCCGGGCTCCAGCAACAGGCGCTGGAACAGGCGCGAGGCGCCGGCGTCGGCGACCGCGGCGTCCGACAGGTCCAGGAACGGCGCGGCCTGAAAGGGGTCGATGCCCAGCAGGCGCAGGCTGCGCGGCGCGCTCGGGCCGCCCTCCACCTGCACCAAGGGTCGCGGGTTGTGCCGCGACGGAGCGCGCTCGTGGGCGGGCGGTACCACCAGCGTGCTCTCGATCACGGGCTGCACGGCGCGCACGGAGGGGTGGCTGCGCAGGTCGATCAGGCGCGCGGGGTCCAGTGGTTCGACGCCGGTGAGCTGGTGCGTGGCCACGCCGGTGAGCGCCTGGTAGGTGCCGGCGAACGAGTGCAGCGCGGCCTGGCTCGCCAGGCGAATGGCCACGATGACCGCGATGCCCACGGCCACGCCCGCGAGCGTGGTGGCGCTCTGCCCGCGGTGCGCGCGCGCGTCGGCCAGCAGGACGCCGAGCACGGCGCGCAGGGGCGTGCTCATGCGGGCACGACCAGGCGCCCGTCCACCAGCCGGAGCTCGCGGTCCGCGGCGGCGGTCACGGCCGGGTCGTGGGTGGCCACCAGCACGGCCACGTCGCGCTCATGGGCCAGCGACACGAGCAGTTCCACGATCTCGCCGCCGGTGACGTGGTCGAGGTTGCCGGTGGGCTCGTCCGCCAGCACCAGCGCCGGGTCGTTGATCAGCGCGCGCGCCACGGCCACGCGCTGCCGCTGCCCGCCCGACATGCGATCGGGCGTGCGCTGCTCGAGCCCGGCCAGGCCCACGCGCTCCAGCAGCTCGCGCGCCCGCGCTCTGGCGCGCCCGTCGTCCAGGCCGCCCAGGCGCGCGGGCAGCGCCACGTTCTGCTCGGCGCTGAGCGACGCCACCAGGTGGAAGAGCTGGAACACGAAGCCCAGGTGCGCGTTGCGGAACGCGCTGGCCTGTCCGTCGTCCATGCCCGCCAGCGCGTTGCCGGCCACCTCGACGTAGCCCCCGTCGGGTTCGTCCATGGCGCCCAGGACGTGCAGCAGCGTCGACTTGCCGGAGCCGCTGGGGCCGGTCAGCGCCACCACCTCGCCGGCGTTCAGACGGAGGCTGACCCCGTCGAGCGCCAGCACGGCGGTCTCGCCCCGACCGTACTCGCGCCGCAGCTGCTCGCAGCGCGCCACGACCACGGGCGCCGCAGCGGGTTGGGTCGCCCGGCGCTCGCTGGACTGTCCGGCGCGTCGCCCTGCGGTGTGCTGCGCGCGTGGCCCTGCGGTGTGCTGCGCGCGTGGCTCTCTGCGCGGTCCTTCGCGTCGCCCGGCGCGTTCATCGCTGGAGTCTGCGCCCGACGTCATGGTCATCAACGCCAGCCGCGCGAGCCGTCGTCAGCGACGGTCGAACCAGGACTCGGCAAAGGTCAGGAACTCGTCCTGGAGGAAGGCCTCCGCGGACAGCCAGCCGGCCTCGTCGAGCGCGGTCTCGAACACGCCACGCAGCAGGTCGTGATCGCGCACCGTCTTGCGCGTGGTCAGGCGCACGCGGCGCCCGCCGTCGCTCAGCTCGAGCTCCACGTCCAAGCGTGTGTAGGCCGTGCGCCCGGTCATGCCGCCGCCGACCGCCAGCCCCACGACCCAGCGTCCACTCAGGAACGCCTTGCGTCGCCGGATGGTGGGCAGGTACTGCGAGAGATCGTCGGTGAGCTGGCCGACCATGCCGAGCAGTCGCTCAAGCACGCCCAGCGAAGCCAGCGCAGGCGAGGGCGCAGTTGCCGCCGGAGCGACCGCCAGGGTCTCATGGGTGGTCATGACAGGCCGAGTGTCGGGGGGAGTTTTCGGGTGCTGATGGGCGCCCCGGGGGGGAGGGCGTCCGCTCCCTTCTAGCATTGGCGGCGCGCTGAGTCTCGCGTCTGCGGGGCACATCCGCGGCGAGCGGGCGCCGGCGCGTGGCCCGCTGCCGGCGGCCTTGGCCCGCAACGCCCCGCAGTGCACGGTTTCAGCGCCGCTCGGCCAATCCCGTGAGTTGCAAGAAGAGCTGCTCCTTGCGCGCAAACAGACCGTCTCGCCCAAAGTCGGACATGCGCAGCTTGCTGCGTTCGGCGTACAGCGCCGCGCGCTCGGGGTCGCCCAGGATCTCCCGCACCGAATCCACGATGGCGTCGATGTCGTGCGGCGCGAAGCTGCGTCCGTTGACGCCGTCCGTCACCAGCTCGACGTTGCCGCAGACCGCGGAGACGGCCGCCGGCAGACCCAGCCACATGACCTCCAGCAGCGTGTGCGAGAGCCCCTCGTAGTTGCTGTTGAGCAGGAACACATCCGCCGCGCGGATCCAGCCCATGAGTTCGGCGTGGGGCACGTTGCCCAGGAAGTGAACGCGCTCGACGACACCGAGCTCCTGCGCCAGGCGCGTCCAGTTGTGTTGTTCTTCGCCGTCGCCCGCCACGTACAGGTGGTGGTCGTCGGGCAGACGCTGCAGCGCGCGGATCAGGCCGTCGACACCCTTCCAGACCATGAGCCGACAGATGGCCAGCAGCAGCTTGCGCTCAGGCGGCAGCCCCAGCGTGGCGCGGGCCTCGGTCTTGCTGGGCGCGTAGGTCTCGGGGCCGTGATACGCGTTGTAGATCATGTCGATGCGATCGTCCGGCACGCCGTGGCCCCTGACGATGCCGCGCATGAAGTCGCTGGGTGTGATGATGCGCCGTGCCCAGCCCCACCACATGCGCTGCAGCCGGCGGATGAAGGTGACCTTCCAACCGTACTCGCGCAGCTGGTAGTCGGTGATGGTGTCGTCGTGCCAGCCCAGCCGGTGGCTGATCTCCCAGGTGCCGTCGACGTACACGCGGATCACGGCGGGCTTGCCGCGCAGACGGGCGGCAAGCACGACGTGCAGCGCCAGGTGCTCGTTGACGTAGACGAGGTCGGCGCGCTTGGCCTCGCGCCACACCGCGAAGAAGTTCTTGAGGTAGCGCAGCGGCATCCAGCAGCGCGGGATGGAGACCACCTTGAAGGGCCAGCCCTGGGGATCGGGGTCGCTGCAGAAGGCCACCACGGTGACCTCGTGTCCGTGCGCCACCAGGTACCTGGCCAGGCTCGGTACGTAGGTGGCGGGGCCGCCCAGGTCGGGCGGAAAGACAGGGCTGGTGATCAGGATCTTCACGGCGTCTTCGGCTTGGGGGCGAGCAGCACGATCTTCGGGCGGGGTGCCCGCCATCCAGGGCGCAGCGCCGCGGGCAGGCGAGCTGTGACGACATGGCGCGCAGGTTATCAGCCCGTGCCAGAATGCCGCGCATGCCCGAGCTGCCCGAGGTCGAGACCGTCGCGCGCCAGCTGCGCCCGCAGCTGGTGGGGTCCCGCATCGAGCGCGTGTCCGTGCTCTGGCCGCGCACGGTGGCCCGGCCGTCCGTGCGCGGCTTCCGGCAGGGCCTGCGCGGGCGCACGCTGGAGCGGGTGGATCGTCGCGCCAAGTACCTGCTGTTCGGGCTGGACGATGGCCGCACGCTGGTGGGGCACCTGCGCATGACCGGCCGCTTTCACGTGGGGCGGCGCGTGCCGGGCAAGCACCCGCGGGTCGTCTTCGAACTGGCCGACGGCCGCCGCCTGGTGTTCGACGACGTGCGCAAGTTCGGACGTCTGGCGCTGGTGCGCGAGCTGTCCGAGGCCCTGCCGCCCCTGGGCCCCGAGCCCCTGTCGCAGGCCTTCGACGGCGCCTGGTTGCACACGGCCCTGCGCGAGCGCCGGCGCCTGCTCAAGCCGCTGCTGCTGGATCAGTCCTTCGTGGCCGGCCTGGGCAACATCTACGTGGACGAGTCGCTGCACCGCGCGGGCCTGCACCCGCTGCGCCGCTCGCACACCCTGCGGCGCGAGCAGGCCGACGTCCTGGCCCAGGCCATCCGCGAGGTGCTCTGCGGCGCCGTCGAGGCCCAGGGCAGCAGCTTCGACAGCTTCTATCGCACGCCCGAGGGCAACCCCGGCTCGTTCCAGGACGAGTTCTTCGTCTACGGCCGAGACGGCAAGCCCTGCCGGCTGTGCGGTGCCACCATCGCCAAGCTGGTGGTGGGCCAGCGCGGCACCCACGTCTGCCCGCGCTGCCAGCCCGCACCACGCCGCCGGACGTCCGCGAGATGACCGCCCGCGCCATGAACAGGTGGCGCGCGCGCGTTCCTCAGCGAGCTCTCCGGGGAGCCTTCGCGCACTCCGCGAGCACGTCGCTCCGGTGAGCTTCCTCGACCCCTACGAGAAGAACCGCCGCGTGTCGCTGCTGACCTGGCTACGGCTGGCGTTCTGGTTGGGTATCGCGGGCCTGGGCGTGCTGCTGTGGTGGCTGGTGACGGGCTTACAGGGTTGAGCAGCGTTGCTGAGGCGCGCTGCTGACGGGCTCGCAGGGCTGAGCAGCGCCGGCCGACCCGCCGCCGTTCAGCTCGCGCCGGCCATCCAACCCTGGCGGTGTGCCAGGGCGCTGATCTGGGCGAGGTGATGTCGACCGTGCCAGGCGTACAGGCCGATGGTCGCGTCGATGCGCGTCGGGCCGGACTCGGGGTGCTGGAACGGGCTGGCCAGGTCCGTGGGCGTGAGCGCCACCAGCAGCTCGATCCAGCGCGCGTGCAGCGTGTCGAGCATGTCGAGCGAGAGCCCGATGCAGGCGCCGGTGGAGTCGGGCAGCTCGGCCCACATGCGATCGTCGTAGTCCTTGATGACCGGGTTCTCTTCGGTCAGCGCCCACTTCACGCGGATGAACGCGTTGAGGTGACTGTCGGCCATGTGGTGCACGATCTGGCGCACGGTCCAGCCGCCCTCGCGGTAGCGCACGTCGAGCTGATCGTCCTCGAGCTGCGAGGCCAGCAGGCGCAGGTTCGACGGGAGCTCTTCGATCTCGTCGATCCAGCGCGCGACGTCGCTGGCGCGGATCGGGTCGGGCAGCTCCAGGGGCCCGATGGGACGGCGTGGGTCGGTCACGAGAACGCTCGCCAGGGAGAGAGGGGTGAGCCCCTATTGTAGCGCCTCGCGTGGCCGCTTGTGCGTGTCACATCCCTCGGGCGACTCAGGGGCTGGTGCTGCGGATGCAGTTGCTGGCCGAGAGGCCGTGGGGCGCCGCGGCGTCCTGCACCCAGATCTGCCACCACAGGTCAGTGCCCGCGGGCACGCCGGAGGGGAAGGCGAAGCTGAGCGCCAGCTCGCCGTTGGCGTCGATGGGCAGGCCCAGGACCAGCACGTCGGGGTTCGGGCAGAGCACGCCGCCCTTGTGGGGCAGGCCCAGCTGCGACAGGCCCAGGATCACGTGCGCCACGGACGACGGCAGGGCGTCGTAGAGCGAGATCGTCGTGGCCGCGCCCACGCTCTGGTCGCCGTGGCCTGCGAGCCGCGGCGCGATCCCGCCGACCCCTGCCAGGCCCTGGCCGAGGCTGATCCACGGTCCGATCTCCTGCTCGTACAGGGCCCACTCGCCGTCGTCGCGCTCGACCGTGAAGATGATGGACTGCCCGTCGGGCGAGATGTCGAAGCGCCGCGGCGACGAGAAGACGGCCGCGATGCTGTGGCCGTCGCCGCTGAGCTGCCCGGGCTGCACGACCAGCTGATCGTTGAGGAACAGGCCCTCGCGCACGCTGGCGCCGCTGCTCTCCGTCCAGCGCGCGTACCAGAACAGGTTGCCGTTGTCGGCCACTCGGGGCCCGCCCAGCTTGTCGATCTCGGTGCCGGGCTGCCCCAGCAGCGGCTGCTCCTCCTGGGCGATGACTACGCCGTCGTGCACCAGCACCTGCAAGCCGTCGAAGCCCCCGTCGACCTGGGCCAGGAAGGCCCAGCTGCCCGTCTCGGACACGTCGAGCTGATCCTCCCAGGCGTCCAGCTTCCAGTTGCGGCCGGGAACCAGCGACGGCGCGCCCTCCAGCGCCAGCGTCACGTCGTCCAGCACGATGCCGAAGGGCCCGGCGAAGAGCCCCTCGCCCGCGTAGTTCACCACGTGCATGAGGCGTCCCGAGGCCGTGGCTTCCCAGCCCATGTCGGCCACGGCGGGCAGCCACTCCACCACGCCCTGATCGAGCGCCTCGCCCTCGACGCGCAGGATGCTGGGCGCGGCGTCGAGCGTGCCGTCGGGCAGCACGTCGTAGCTGGCCATGAGCATGACGTCGTCGGAGGGGTCTTGCGGGTCGGGCACCCAGCCGCTCACCACCAGGCGTCCGTCGTCCGTGAGGTTGGCGCCCTGGAACCACTCCCACGCGGTGCCGGCGGGCAGCCCCGGGCCGGAGATGGCCGTGCCTTCGGTCAGTACGAGCGCGTCGTCGATCATGACGCCGGCTTCGTACACGGGGCCGTCCAGCTCGCTGACGATCACCACCGACGTGCGTCCCGCGGCGTCGCGATCGATGGAGGCCTCGAAGCGCCAGAGCGTCCGTCCGCCGCCCAGGTCCTGGCCCGCGTGCGCGCCCCACTGCCCGTTGACCACCACGATGTCGGCGAACAGCCCGGTGGTGGCGCTGGCCACGTAGCCGTCGTCGCTGGCGTCGACGTCCGCCACCGAGACCACCGCCCCGCCGGCGGGCGAGCCGGGCAGCGGCGTGCCGCGCGTGAGCAGCAGCTCGGCGGCGGGCTGGGTCGGGTCGCCCGCCAGGGCCAGGGGGGTCAGCAACAGCGCAGCAGCCAAGCCGCGGGAGACGCAAGACGTGGTCGACATCACGGGTCCTCGACAGAGACGTGCGAGAGGACCGGACTCCCGCGTGGGCCGGCGGCCGCCGCAGCGGCTGGTGATGGCCGGAGCGTTCGGTGTACCACGGCTCGCGCGGGCGGGGGGGCCGACCTGCTCGGGGAGGTCCGCTGGTTCCACGAGGCGAGCCGGGGAACCTACGTGAGCCCGCGCGTTCTCGATCGGCTGCGACGCAACGATCATGACGTCGACAAGCAACGCTTGGCCGCGCTTGCCCGGTCCGCGACACGCCGTCCAAGTCACCACCACCTCGCGCGAAACAAAGGTCTGCAAAGCACACCCGAGCCAACGACGACGGTCACGCCGTCAAACCGGAAGATGTTTCCTGACCACTACACCTCGCCCGCCGCGTCGAGCATGCAGACGTACATCGTCCGGGCGTGCAGGTTGATCCCGCAGGTGTGCCGGTGCCGCTTGGTGTAGAATCGCATCCGGTTCCTGCTGGGTGGATGAGTTTTTGCTGACCCATCCAACCTACCGGGCGTTCCGGTGGGATCAGGAGGGGCCTCTATGAGGATCAGTCCATTGCAGCGGACTTGCGCTTCGCGCTAGCACGCTGAACGGACGTAATGTAAGCGTCCGACGCCTGCTCTGCCGAGGCGCTTGACGCTGGACTGGCGCGTCGGCCGGGCGGCGCGGATCGCCCTCAGGCGG
>QNBX01000033.1 GCA_003644265.1 Planctomycetota bacterium | reverse complement strand
CACGGCCTGCGCCGGGCTGGCAAAGCGTCCGCCGTCGCTGAAACTGTCCGGCGTCAGGTTGAGCACCGCCATGACCCGGGTGGCCCCGGCGGGCGGCAGGGCGCGCAGGCTCACGCGGGGCCCGGCAGGGGAACGGTGCCCGGCAGGCTGTCGTCGTCGTCACCCTCGGCGGGCTGCACGGCCTGCCGCGGCGCGGCAGCCTCGGGCTCGGCCGGAGGCAGCTCGCCCGTGTCGGTCTCCGGCGCGGGCGGCCGCAGCTCGTCCACGCTGGCGCCCGCCATCAGGGCACGCACGTCGTCGCCCGTGATGGTCTCGTAGCGCAACAGCGCCTGGGTCACGGCCTCGACCTCGTCGCGGTTCGACTCGAGGATGCCGCGCGCCGTGGCGTAGGCCTCGTCCAGGATCTTGCGCACCTCGGTGTCGATGGCGCGGCCGGTCTCCTCGGAGTAGTTGCGGCTGCGCATGAGCTCGTCGCCCAGGAACACCTCGCCGCGCTGCTCGCCGTAGCAGACCGGGCCCAGGGCGTCGCTCATGCCCCAGGCGCAGACCATCTGGCGCGCGATCTGCGTGGCTCGCTCGATGTCGTTGCTGGCGCCGCCGGAGATGTCCTCGCAGAACAGCTCCTCGGCCAGGCGCCCGCCGTAGAGCATGGCCAGCATGCCCTTCAGCTCCTGCTTGCGGTGGTGGTACCTGTCGCGCTCGGGCAGCTGCATGGTGGCGCCCAGCGCCATGCCCCGCGGGATGATGGTGACCTTGTGCACGGGCTCCACCAGGTCCGGCAGCTTGGCGGCCACCGTGGCGTGCCCGGCCTCGTGGTAGGCCGTGATGCGGCGGTCCTCCTCGATGATCACGCGGCTCTTCTTCTGGCGGCCGAAGCGCACCTTGTCGCGGGCCTCCTCGAGGTCGTCCTGCTCGATGGCATCCTTGTCGAGCAGCGTCGCGATCAGCGCGGCCTCGTTCATGACGGCCTCGAGCTCGGCGCCCGAGAACATGGGCGTGCCCCGGGCCAGGGCCGAGAGATCGACCTGGTCGGAGAGCACGACCTTCTGGCTGTGCACCACCAGAATGGCCTCGCGCCCCTGGATGTCGGGCAGGTCGAGGGAGATCTGGCGGTCGAAGCGACCCGGGCGCAGCAGCGCGGGGTCGAGCACGTCGGGCCGGTTGGTGGCCGCGATCATGATCACGCCGGTGTCGGTCTCGAAGCCGTCCATCTCCACCAGGATGGCGTTGAGCGTCTGCTCGCGTTCGTCGTGACCGCCGCCCAGCCCCGCGCCGCGCTTGCGACCCACGGCGTCGATCTCGTCCAGGAAGATGACGCAGGGCGCGTTCTCGCGGGCCTGCTTGAAGAGGTCGCGCACGCGGCTGGCGCCGACGCCCACGAACATCTCCACGAAGTCGCTGCCGGAGATGGCGAAGAACGGCACGCTGGCCTCGCCGGCGATGGCCTTGGCCAGCAGCGTCTTGCCGGTGCCGGGCGGGCCCACCAGCAGCACGCCCCGGGGCACCCGGCCGCCCAGGCGCGAGAAGCGCTTGGGGTCCTTGAGGAAGGAGATGATCTCCTGCACCTCTTCCTTGGCCTCCTCGGCGCCGGCCACCTGGTCGAAGGTGACGCCGCCTTCGTCCGGCGGGATCATCTTCACCTTGCTGCGGCCGAACGACATGATCCCGCCGCCGCCGCCCGAGTTCTTCATCTGGCGGCTGAACAGGAACATCAGGAAGCCGATGAACAGCACCCAGGGCACCAGGGTGATCAGCAGCCCGCCCCAGAGGTCGCTGTCCGGCTCGAAGCGCACGCGCGTTGCGAAGCCGTCGGGCGACGGCAACAGCTCCACGCCCTGCACCTGCGCCAGCTGCAGCAGCTCCCCCACGGCCTCATCGTTGGGGCTGCCGAGCAGCTGGGCCCAGTACAGCCTGCGGCCGAAGGCGTAGTGCAGAAACACGCCGCACTTGCCGGCCGGCGGCATGCCGATGGTGTAGCCGTCCAGCACGGTCCAGGTGCCCGCCCGCAGGCCCGCCAACGCGTCGGCCACGCTGACGCGCTCGGTGAACTCGCGCCCCACCAGCGCCTCGAGCTCGGTGAGCTGCTCGGTGGCGTAGTCCGGCACCGGGATCGAATCCCAGACCTGTTCCTTGCCCTCGTAGAACACCTTGGCGTCCACCAGGCGGTCGCCGCGGATCGACAGCTTGTCGATGTCGTCACGATGGGCCAGGACCAGCAGATTGGAGAAGCTCTTGTCCTCGCTGCCCTCGACGGGGTCCTGGAATCCGCGCATGACCAGCAGCGCCATGGCCAGCACCAGCAGCAGAGGGAGCGCCCCGCCCATGCGGCCGGGCTCGCGTCGAGGTGGCTTGCCGCCCTGTTCAGTCATTGGATCAGAACTCCGCCTCGAGCTGCCTGACGATGTCACGCGCGAGGAATCTGTAGGCCTGTCGTTGTGCGCTCTCGAGGTCCTCGCCCAGGCTGGGGACAAACTGCCCCTGCTGGGTGAGCGTGGCGGTCTTGATCAGCTCGCCGGTGTACGCGTCGTGGATCTCGATCTTCACGGTGATGGTGGTTGAGCTGGAGGTAATAGCTTGCGAAGGGTCTTCCGACAGCACCTGCTGCCGTACGCTGAGCACCTCGCCGGTGAGCAGGACCGCCGCCTGGTCCTTGGGTGCCAGCTTGAGGCCGGGCCTCTTGTTGATCTCCCGGGCCACCTGCTCGGTCAGCAGGAACTGCACGTCCCGGTAGAAGGTCTTGTTGTCGAAGTAGCCCAGAAAGACGCGATCGCGGCCCTGCGGGTACAGCCCGCCCCGCTGCATCGAGACGCAGGCCGGAAGGGCGCAGAGCAGGAGCATCAGCAGGGCCGTCCTCATGGCTGGGCGTCCTGCTCCCAGGGAGAGCGCGGGGAGACCGAGCCGTCGGTGCTGCTGAGGGCCGGATCCGCCGCCATGACGTCGATATCGAGGCCCATGGCCGCCAGCCGCTGGCGGGCGGCCTCGCCGGCGTCCGTCTCGGGGTAGAGCAAGGCGGCGTTGGCCAGGCGCAGCTGCTCCCCGGCGGGCCTGCCGCGGCCCGCGTAGAAATCGGCCACGATGACCTCGGTCTGGGCCAGCAGGTCGCGCGTGCGGGTCAGGTCCTCGCGCACCTCGCGCGACGCGGCGCCGCGCGGGTGTACGCGCCTCGACGTGCGCAGCAGCTCGTGGGCGTGGTGCAAGTCGCCGTTGTTGTAGCCGGCCCGGTACACACGCTTGAGCCGGCACCAGGCGGCCAGCCAGAGCGAACGCTCGGCCCACTCACTGTCCGGGTAGTCGGTGAAGAGCTGCTCGTAGGTGAGCGAGGCCTCCAGCCACTCCTCGTTCTCGTCGCTGGCGAACCAGTCGGCGATGTGGCGCAGGGCGTCGTCGGCCCGGGCGCTCTGCCGGAAGTGCACCTGCAGCGTGGTCATGACCTCGACACCGCGCCCGCGCGAGCTGAACAGCCAGCCGCCGTACTGATCCTCGTAGAGCAGGGCCAGGCCGATCTCGTAGAGCCGTGCCTCCAACGCCGCCACGTGGGGCGACCAGGGCGCCGTCTCGAGCAAGCGCTTGTAGTGCTGGAAGGCGCGCTCGTGCTCGCCCTCGAACATGCGCGACTCGCCGGCCAGCCAGGCAGCCTCGGCCTCGTCCTGGGCGCTGAGCGGCGGGCTCTGAGCCTCCTCCAGCAGATACTCGGCCATGTTGGCGGCGCGACCGAAGCGCTCGGCGTCGAGGTACGACTGCGCCGTCTCCAGACGCGTCAGGCCTCTGATGGCGCTGGGAGCGCAGGCCGGCCCGAGAGCGGCGGCCAGCAGCAGGGCGGCGAGGGTCGTCACGACGGGCACGATCGTCAGGCAGCCGGAGCCGGCAGGCGGCAGCGCGGGGCCCGCTCGAGCACGTGGGCCAGCATGCGCTCATGGCAGCGTCGCACCTGGGCCTCGATTTCAGCGGGAAGTGTCACGTCGGAGAGACTCCTGGGGTCGCGGCCGGTGAGGCCCCTCACGACGCGGGCCGCGGCCGCGGAGAGGGAGAACGAGTGATCCTGGCCGTCACGGCAACCCGAGCACACGATCCCGCCTCGCACCAGATCGACGCGCAGCAGATGGTGGGCCTCGGGCCGCCGCTCACACATCACACAACGGTCGAGAGTCGGCTCGAATCCGGTCAGTCTAAGCATACCCCCCTGGAGCGCAAACACTGCCGTGGCCAGGGCCGGGGGCGCCGGGCGAGCCTCCAGCGCTGCCAGGAACGCCAGGGACAGATCGAGGGCCCGCGGCAGGCGCTGTCCCTCGGGCAGCAGCCCCAGCAGCAGCTCCCCCAGGCAGTCGCCGGCGGCCATCAAATCGGTGCGGGAGCGCAGGGCCGGATGGTGGCTCAGCAGCCTGCGCTCCACCAGCTGGGCCATGGCGCGGCTGCCCTTGCGCGAGGCCCAGGTCAGGCGGCAGTGGTCAAACAGGTCGACGCCGCCGCCCTTGCGCGAGCGCGGGCGATGCACCCCCTTGAGGATCAGCGGCACACGCCCGTGGCTGCGGGTCAGGAAGACCGCGATCTGGCTGGTCTCCCCGAACGGCGTGCGCCGCAGGACCAAGGCTTCTGTGGTGACGCGCGGCATGCGTTGCTAGCCTAGCAGCCCGCGGTAAAAGGACGGCGCAGAGATGCGGTCGTCGGCGTCACGCCGCGGCGTGTGGGCGCCCAGCCGCGGAGCCCCGAAGCACACCAGCGCTGGACGTTCCCCTATGCCTGGCTCGGGCCCCCACCGCGACCCGCTCGTGATCCTGGAGGACCTCGATCAGGTCGAGGCCCGCCGGCGCGAGTGGCGCAAGCGCAAGCAGAAGCTGCCGCCCGAGCTGAAGGGCACCGCCGAGGACCCCGCGTTCTACCGGCAGCTCATCAGCTACGCCAAGCCGTACCGCCTCAAGATGTCCGTGGCCCTGTGCATGTCGGCCCTGGCCGCGACCGCCAAGGTGGGCTACTTCTTCGCGCTCGAGGGGCTGCTGGCGCCCATCTTCCGCGCCGGCAGCGAGCGCGTGGCGCCGGGCCCCGAACAGCTCGCGCAGCACGTGCTGAAGTTCCCCGGCATCGAGGGCCTCGGCGATCCGCTGCTGCCCCTGGCCATGCTGCGCGACAACGTGACCTGGTGGTGGAGCAGCGTGCCGCCCCTCAGCCAGCTCAAGTGGGCCGCCGGATTCCTGGTGCTGCTGGTGATCCTGGAGCAGCTCAACAAGTACGTGCAGCGCATGATCATGCGCGGCGTCTCCATGGACATCGTGCGCACCCTGCGCGTGGCGCTGTTCAGCAAGCTGCTGCAGCTCTCCCTGCGCTTCTTCCACAAGAACCACTCGGGCAAGCTGCTCTCGCGCGTCACGGCCGACCTGACCAAGCTGGGCAACCTGCTGGTGGACGTGCTGGTGAACATGTTCAGCGACGTGTTCACCGTGATCGGGTCGCTGTTCTACGTGTTCTACAGCGGCGGCGGCTTCGTGCTGATCGCGCTGGCCGTGGCGGGCGTGACCTTCGTGCCCATCCAGCAGATCGGCCGGCGTGTGCGGCAGAAGGAGAACGCCGTCCACCGCAAGCTGTCCGAGGTCTTCCAGAGCCTCTCGGAGGCGCTCTCCAACCAGAAGGTCGTCAAGGCCTTCGGCGCCGAGGCTCACGAGCTCGAGCGCTTCCGGGTGGTCAACGACCGCGTGCTGGATGGCCGGCTCAAGACCGCCTCGCTGCGCTTCCGCACCGAGCCGGTGGTCGAGCTCATGGGCGCCGTCTCCGTGGCGGCCTTCTTGCTCTGGGGCGGCAACCAGGTCATCGAGGGCAAGTGGGAGGGGCAGTCGCTCTTCTCCGTGGTGCTGGCGCTGACCACGGTGGTGGCCTCGCTGCGCCGGCTGGCCGACACCAGCACCAAGTTCCAGAGCGGACTCTCCTCGGCCGACCGCGTGGCCACGCTGCTCTACGCCAAGGCCGAGATCGTCGACAAGCCCGACGCCGTGTCGCTCGACGGCTTCCACAAGAGCGTCTCGTTCGAGCACGTCGACTTCCGCTACGACGCCAACAACCCCGTGCTGACGGACGTGTCGTTCGAGCTGGCCCGGGGGCAGACCCTGGCCATCGTGGGGCACACCGGCTCGGGCAAGTCGACCGTGGGCGACCTGGTGGCGCGCTTCTACGACGTGGACAGCGGCGCCGTGAAGATCGACGGCCACGACGTACGCGACGTGACCGTGGAGTCCCTGCGCGGTCTGCTGGCCATGGTGACCCAGGAGACGGTGCTGTTCGAGGGCAGCATCCGCTCCAACATCGCCTACGCCATGCCCGGCCTCAGCGACGCCGAGATCGAGTCCGCGGCCCGGGCCGCCCACGCCCATGAGTTCATCATGGCCATGCCCGATGGCTACGCGACTCAGGTGGGCGAGCGCGGCACGTCGCTCTCGGGCGGCGAGCGCCAGCGCATCGCCATCGCCCGCGCGCTGGTGGGCCAGGCGCCGATCCTGCTCCTGGACGAGGCCACCTCAGCCCTGGACACGCGCAGCGAGAAGCTGGTGCAGGAGGCCATCGACGACCTGCGCCGGGGCCACACGGCCATCATCATCGCGCACCGCCTGTCCACCATCCGCGACGCCGACCTGATCCTGGTGATCGAGCAAGGCCGCGTCGTGGAGCGGGGCTCGCACGAAGAGCTGATGCACCAGGGCGGCATCTACCAGCACATGGTCAGCATCCAGGGCGCCGAGCGCGTGCGCTCGAGCTGAGGCGAGCGGGGCCGCGTTCCGCTGCGCGGCTACAGCCGGGTCAGCAGCTGCAAGACCGCCTCCACGTCGGGCAGGACGTCGGTCTCCCCCGCGGGCGAGAGGCCGGTGGCGCCGGCCAGGGCCCGCACCACGAAGGCCGCCTGTCGCGCCTCGGCCCGCGACGCGTGCGGCGAGAGCCAGCGCTCCAGCAGCTCGATGTCTCGACGCAGGGCTGGCCCCACGCTGCGATCGCCCAGGCGCAGCAGCATGGCCGCGGCCCGTAGGCGCGTGGGGCCGTCCGGCGAGAGCAGCTCCTCCCGGTGACGCGCCTCGAGGCCGTCCAGCACGTCGAAGTCGTCGAAGTTCAGGTTGGCGCCGGGCTCCGGCGCCCAGGTGGGGTCGCCGTACAGCAGGTGCGCCGCCCACAGCAGGCGCTCGGCGCCGTGACGTGTGGTGACGGCCGAGCGCCCAGCCTCCATGGCCTCGCCCACCATCTCTCCGCGCCCCAGCGACTGATAGAAGCCCAGCGCGAACTCCCGCGCCACCTCGTCGCGCACCTCCCAGAGCGTGGCCACCACGTGCCGCGTACCGCCCAGCAGAAACGAGGACGCCGTGCCCGAGGCCTGCCCCAGCGGATCGAGGCCCGCGGCCATGGCCTGAGTGGCGTCGCTGCTGCCGCAGGCGTTGAGGAACACCAGGCCCGGAAACGTGACCTTGCCGCGCAGCTGATCGAGCAGGCGCACCGGCAGGTGGCCGTCGGCCAGGCGCAGGCACGTCTCGCCCCTGCCCTCCATGTGGTCGGCGTGCCCGGCGTAATGCAGCACGTCATGCTTGGACAGCTCGTCGCGCAGGGCCCGCACCGACACCTTGGTGGAGAGCACGGTCACGCGCCCCATGCACTCGGCCTGCTCCAGCACGGCCTCCAACTCGGCGGCCTCGCGCCGCGCCGCCGGCAAGTCGCCACAGGGATCGGCCACGATCAGCACGTCGAGCGGCCCGGACATGGAGCGCGGCAGCACGTCGCCACGGGCCGCGTCCACGCTCACCAGGCGCCCCATGCGGAAGCGTCGCCCGAGGAACTCGTCGCCGTCGTGCAGCAGCTCCCAGGGGATGCCCAGCAGGGGCCGGTCGAGGTGCAGCACCAGGTTGCGGCCGTGGGCCGAGTCGAACTTCTCACGCAGGATGTCGGGCAGCAGGTAGGTCCAGATGTCCTGGCCTGCGGACACCAGCTCGGCCAACAGGTCCGGCGCCCCGGCATTGGCCCGCGCCAGGATCGACAGCACCTCCCGGGCCCGCTCCGCTACCAGACCCGAGTGGAAGTGGCTGGTGCGCGAGGTCTTGATGGTGCTCTCCACCACCGAGCCCTCCTTGAAAGGCGTGACGCGCAGGGTGTCCTCCGACTGGAGCAGCACCTGCAGCACGACCTTGGGCTCAGAGGTGCGCGTCACTACGGCAGCAGGTGCGGCGTCGATTCCGGCAACGAGGCCAAGCGCTCAACAGGCTCGAGCACGCCGCGCGACGGGATCACCCGGTAGACGGCGCCGTCGGGCGCGCCCAGCAACACAGCCAGGTCGTGCCCCGCGGAGACCAGCCGCGTGGCCTGGGGCACAGGGGCGCTGAGCGCCAGGGTCGAGAGACCGCGTTGGGGCGACCAGGCGCTCAGGCGGCGCCTCCCGTCGGCCCCGGCGATCAGCAGCAGGACCCCATCAGGCACGACCGCGGCGTCCAGCAGCCGCTCGCCCGCAGCGCCGGCGGCCACCAGGCTGGACGGCGCCCCCTGCTCGAGCAGCTGAAATACGGCGCCCTCGGCGGGCAGCACCAGCGAGGACTGGTCATCCAGCACCAACAAGCGGGCGGGGTCCACGCTCAGGGCCCAGGGCCGCACCAAACCGCTGCCCAGTTCGAGCGTAGTGAGCGACCCCGGCTGACCCGACCAGCGGCGCGACAGCACCGAGAGCCGGCTCTGGTCGAGCGCCATGTCGGCCACGACTCGATCGCCGTTGAAGCCCACCGTGAAGGGCGTGCGCACGCGCCAACCGTCGAGGTCGATCTCACGCACGATCAGGTCGTCCTCCGCCACGAAGGCCGTCAGGCCGTCGCCGGTCACCGCCCAACGCCGGCCAGCGACCTCGCGACCCAGCGGATCGATGGTCAGCTCGCCCACGCCGTCCCGCAGGGACAACAAGCGTCCGGGAGGCGCGAAGGGGCTCCCGCCCGCCCGCGCGATGACGAAGGCCGGCCCCCCCGGGGAGCGCGCCAGGCGCTCGCCGCTGGGATCCATGGCCAGGCTGCGCAGCGGCGGCGCGGTGTAGGCGGCGGTCGAGCGCTCCTCCAGCAGACCGCCGGCGGAGAGCGTGGACAGCGTCAGGCCATCCGCGGAGTAGGCGGCCCCCAGCAAGGGCGCCGTGGAGGGCACGTCCGGCAGCAGACGCCGCCCGCCCAACAACTCGACCCGCGCCAGCCCGTCGAGCGTGGGCACCAGCAGCGTCGGCGGCTGCACGAACAGCCCCAACTCGAGCGCGGCCTCGCTGAGCATGTCGTGGAACGAGAGCGCCACCAGCAGACCCGGGTCGTCGGGATCGTCGAGGGCAAAGCGCAACACCACGGCACCCTGGGCGTCCGCCCGGGCGATGGCCGTGAGCCTGCCCGTGGCCGCGTCGAGCGTCACCGGAAAGGCCGACTCCAGGCCCTGCTGAATCGACGGCGGCGCGGCCAGCGCCTGCTCCAGGTCGATCTGCACCGGCGCGCCGGCGCCGAAGCCCTCCACCACCAGCACCAGCTCATCGCCGGCCAGCGGGAAGGAGTGGTGCGCGCTCAGCCGTTGGGCCTGCGCCCGCGGCAAGGCGACGGCCAAAAGCAGCACGAGGGCGACGAGTAGAGACGAGACGGAACGCATGCGGAACACGATACCTGCCGAGAGCCTGTTCTGTGGGATGGAGGACCTGGGATCTGTCCCTCCTGCCCTGCCTACTGACGGCTGCGGTCTCCCGACGTGACAACCCTCATCGGTCCGACGCCCCCGCCAGCTTCAGGCCGGGAGGCTCCATCGGCGCCCCCGCGGCCCCTGGGCCCTCATCTGGCGATGGCGTGGGGCCTGTCCGGAGCGTCGGCCACGTCGCTCAGCAAGGCCGCCACCAGGGCCGAAACCCGCCCCACCTTGCCCAGATCAATCTTGTCGAACGTGTCGCCGACACGGTGGTAGTCGACGTGCTCCCCGGCAAAGAAGAACGCCACGGGGATGCCCACCTCCGAGAAGTTGGCGTGGTCGGAGCGGTGGTAGTAGATGTCCACCCGGCGCCGGAGCTCGCCCTCGCCGGCCTGGAAACGCACCTCCAGGCCCATCTCCGGGCCCAGCTTCCGGGCGCGCTCCACAATCGAGTTGTAGGCCTCGTGCTCATCTGATGGCGTGATGCCAATGGACCCGGAGGCGTTGCGGCCCACCATATCGGCGTTGATGTCGGCCACCACATCCGCCAGCGGCCAGGTCGGGTGCCCCACCCACCATTTGCTGCCCAGCAGGCCCTTCTCCTCGCCGGACACCGCCAAGAACAGCACCGAGCGTGCCGGGGCGCGCTCGCGCGAGGCCAGCAACTCGGCGGCCATGAGCAGGGCCGTGGTGCCCGAGGCGTTGTCGTCGGCACCGTTGAACACGTCGCCATTCTCGGCCACGCCCACGTGGTCCATGTGGGCCGAGAGCAGCACCGCCTCATGGGCCAGCTCGGGGTCGCTGCCGGGCAGCAGGGCCACCACGTTGTGGGCGTAGAGCAGTTCCACCTCGACGGCGCTGGCCAGCTCGAGGCTCACGCCGGGGAGCGCTGCGCCGGGCAACCCGGCGTCGGCGGCGCGCGCGGCGTGCTCGGCGCTCAGGTCGAGACCGCCCGCCGCCATCAGCGCCACGGCCGCGTCGGGAGCCAGGAAGACCATGGGGAAGGGCGACTCGGCGTCCTCGCTCTCGGGCAGGCCCAGGCTCGTGGAGGTGTGCTCCAGGTCGCGCCGCATCCAGCGCAGGGTGCGCTCGCCGGCCCGATCGTCGGGCGCGGCCAGCAGCACCAGGCCCACGGCGCCGTGCTCGGCGGCCACCTCGCCCTGCACGCTCCACGAGATCGCCGGAAGCTCGTCGCTGGCACGCCGGTTGCCAATCAGCGCCACGGCCAGGCGGCCCTCCAGATCGAGCCCGGCGTAGCTGTCCAGCCCGGCCTCGGCGTCCACCAGGCCGTAGCCCACGAAGACGGCCTCGGCCGAGACCTGGAAGCCCTCGATGCCCATGCCCCGGGGCACGAAGTCGTCGCCCAGCAGCAGCGGCTCGCCGCCCACCAGCTGCGCCCGGGAGGCCGACTCCAGGGTGCGCTTGCGGGTCAGCGGATAGGCCTGCAGGAAGCTGCCCTCGTCACCGGCCGGCTGCAACCCGAGGCTCTCCAGCACGGTCGCGACGTAACGCGCGGCCACCGCGCCACCGGGAGTGCCGGTCTCGCGCCCCGCCAGCTCATCGCTGGACAGGAAGGCGAGATGCGCCGCCAGGCGCGGCTCCAGCTCCGGCGGCAGGCCGGGGTGGTTCGAGGCACAGGCTGCCAGCGCCCAGCCCAGGGCGGGCGCGATCCAACGCAAGCGACGGACGATCACGGCGGGGACTCCACTTCGGAGAGAACGGGGGGTCAAGGCCGGATCGCGTGGACGCGCCCGCCGGCCAGCAAGATGAGTGTGGAGCCGCGGCCCACGAAGACAGGCCCCTGATGGAGCCGGCCGCCGGGGCGCCGCAGCACCTCATCCGCCAGCTTCTGCTCGAAATCGAGCATGTAGACCGACTCCTCGAAGGCGTCGCTGCCCTGTTCGTCGAACGACGCCTGCACGTAGGCCAGCAAGCGGCCGTCGGGCGCCGCCGCCGGCAGGTAATGGTGCAGGCCGCCGCTGGTCATGGAGCCGCGCGCGCCGCCCGTGAGCTGGTTCTGGAAGATCTGCAGGAAGCCCTCGCGATCGCGCTGGGACGTGTTCAGCAGCAGCGGGTCGCCGCGATAGGCCGCAGAGAACGGCACGCGCTGGCTGGCGCCCAGGTTGCCGTTTGACATGAACGCGAGCCCCCCGCTGGCGAGGTCCAGCCGGAAGAGCCCGTCGCTGCGGCCCTCCACCACCAGCGCCGCGCCATCGGGCGTGAAGACTGCGTCCTGCCCCACGCAGGCGTCGGCCAGCACGCGCCGCACCTGGCCCGCGTCCCAGCTCCAGGCCTCCCAGCCGGCGAGGCCGCGATAGGCCAACACCGGCCCCGCGCCGGACAGCAGCACGGACGCGTCCGCGGGGGGAGAGGCCCACACGTCGCCCGCAATGAGCGGCAGCCAGGACTCGCCCTGGGCCACCCACAGCCGGGGGGGATCACCCTGGGACAGCACGGGCTGACCAGCCGGATCCACGCCCAGCAAACGCGGAGGGGTCGGATCCGCGCTGGCCTGGCCTGCGCCGGCCCCCATCGCCGTTGCTCCAGCGCCAGCGCCAGCGCTCCCCAGAGCTCCGGGCGAACCAGCCGCCGGCAGGGTCAGCTCGCTGCGGGTGCCGTCCGGGGCCTGGCGCAGCAGCCGGCCGGGCAGGTGCAGCAGCAGCGTGCCATCGGCGCACAGCGCGGGCGGGTCCAGCAGATCGTCGGGCAGGGCCTGGGCCTGGGAGGCCTGACTGGCCCCTGCCGGCAACCAGTACCAGGAGTCGCCACGGCGCACCACGAAGATCGGGGCGCCCGGGCAGGCTCGCAGCTCGTCGCCGGGGCCCAGATCGAGGCTGGCCAGCGACGGCGTGAGCAGCCACCACAGCACCAGCGCCAGGACGGCCACAGCGGCCAAGGTCGAGAAGAGACGGCTCACGTGAACAGCGCTCCCCGATGGTGTTGTGCGCCCCAGCTTGGGACAGCCTACCGTTTGATAGCCTGCCGCCTATGCGGGTCCGGCACCTGATTGTCCTCGTGGCGGCGCAGCTCGCGGCGGCCAGCCTCTTCCTGTGGGATGCGGGTCCCGGCTTCCCGCTCGACGACACCTGGATCCACATGGTGTACGCCCGGGCGCTGATGGCCGGCGAGGGCTTCGCCTACAACCCGGGTCAGCTCGAGACCGGCGTCACCGCGCCGCTGTGGACCGGCCTGCTGGGGCTGCCCGTGGCCCTGGCCGACGCCCTCGGGCAGCGGCCCGACCTGTTCGTGCGCGTCCTGGGGGGCCTGACGGGCCTGGCGCTGGCGCTGGCGGGGTATCGCCTGGCCCTGCGCGCGGGGCCCCTGCCCGCGCTGTGCGCCGGCCTCGCCCTGAGCCTCGACCCCCAGCTCGTGTTCGATCGCTTCAGCGGCATGGAGCAGCCGCTGTTCGGACTGCTCACACTGCTGCTGGTGGACACGCTGATCGACCACAAGCACAAGCGCGTCGGCCTGGTGGCGGGCGCGCTGGTGCTCGCGCGCCCGGAGGGGCTCGTGCTGGCGGGGTTGGCGGCCCTGTGGCTGGGGCGGCGGCGGCTGGCGTCCCTGCCGCCCATGCTCCTGATCATGGGGCTGGTGCTGGCGCCGTGGCTGGCGTACTGCCAGCTCGTCTCGGGGCTGCCGTGGCCCTCGACCTTCGAGACCAAGGCCGGGCTGGTGCTGGACCCGCTGGCCATCTGGAACGCGCTGGTGGCGGTGCTGCGCGACACCGGCTGGGGCCTGGCCCTACCGCTGGCGGCGGTCGTGGGCGCCTATGTGCTGGACGGCGGGCGCCATGGCCTGGGCCGGCTCAGCCTGGGCTGCGCGGCGCTGCTGCTGCCGGCGGTGCTGCTGAGCCGCCCGCTGGAGCTGCACGGAGACTCGGGCGTGGTGCCCTACTACTGGGCTCGGTATGTGCTGCTGGCCTGGCCGCTGCTGGTGCTGCTGATGGGGATCGGCGTCTGCTCGCTGCTGCGCACGGCCTTCGCGGGCACGCGCTGCCGGCCGCTATATGCCAGCCTGCTGATCGGCCCCAGCCTGCTGTTGCTCTTGCTGGCGCGCGGTCTCCCGGCCCAGGCGGTCAGCCTCCGCGCGCGCTTCGCCGCCCAGTGCCGTGACACCGAGACGCTCAACGTGGCAGCAGGCCTCTGGGTCGCCGAGCACCTGCCGCCCGGCGCCCTGGTGGCAGCCCACGACGCCGGCGCCATCCGCTTCTTCGGCGAGCGCCCGCTGCTGGATCTGTGGGGCAACCACAGCCGCGGCCTGACCCGCGCCCTAGCCCAGGGCGGCGAGGCCGGCGCGGCCGAGTGGCTGGGACAGCAGCAGCCGGACGCGCTGGTGGTCTTCCCGGCGCTCTACGCCTCGGGTCACAGCCCCGAGCTCAAGCAGCTCTGGGCCGAGCTGCCACCCCAGGACTTCGCCGCGCTGATGCAGCGCGTGGACGACTACGCCAGCTTCTTCGGGCTCACCCAGCGTGTGGCTACGTTCCATGTGGACGCGCCCGCCACCATCCCCAGCCCGCTGCACGCCGACATGGCCATCTTCGTCGCGCCGTGAGTCGCCGCAGCCTGTTGCTGATCGCCCTGCTGGCCGCGGTCCTGCGGCTGGTGAGCGTTCCGGCGCTCATGCACGACGAGGGCCCAGCCGGCGCCCTGGCCACGCACTTGCTGGGAGACGAGCGCGCCTACGACCGCTGGGCCCGCGAGCTGGCCGCCGACGGCAGCCCACGCGAGCGTGCCTTCTACCAGGCGCCGCTGTTCCCCTGGTTGCTGGGGCAGCTCTACCGCGCCCTGCCGCCCACGGCGCTGGAGCCGGACCAGGCGGTGATCCCGCGCGAGACCCCACACAGCGTGGTGCTCGTGACGCAGTCGCTGCTGGGCGTGGCCACGGCACTGCTCACGGCGCTGCTGGGAGCGCGGGTCCTGACGCGCCGGGCGGGCCTGATGGCCGGGCTCATGGCGGCAGTGTCCGGGCCGCTGCTGTTTCACGAGACCATGCTGCTCAAGGCCTCGCTCTCGCTGCTGGTGTTCCTGGGGGCGCTGCACCTGTGGCTGGATCTGCTCGAGGCGCCAACAGACCGTGCGGCGCGCCCCCTGGCCCGGCGCGGCCTCGCCCTGGGGCTGTTGCTGGGCCTGGGCGTGCTGCTGCGCGGCAACCTGCTGCTGCTGCTGCTGCTGGTGCTGGCCTCGCTGCTGCTGCCGTGGGGCGCGGTCGTGCGGCGCCCAGCGGCGGCGGCGCTGGTGCTGGCCGGCGCGCTGCTGGCCATCTCGCCCGCCAGCATCCACAACCTGGCCCTCGGTGACCCGGTGCTGAGCACCTACCAGGCGGGCAGCAACGCGGCCATCGGCAACCCGCCCGGCGACGACCCGTCCCAGGGCATCATCTACACCCCCCTGCGCGCGGGGCGCGGCGACGCGTGGTTCGAGGAAGTCGACGCCGTGGAGCTGGCCCAGCAGGCCGCCGGGCGCGAGCTGAACGGGCGCGAGGTCTCCGCCTGGTGGTGGGGCGAGGTGCGTGCGCGCTGGGCCGAGCAGCCCGTGACCGCGCTGCAACGCGCGTGCCTCAAGCTGGCGCACCTGTTCCACGGCGCCGAGGTCGCCGACGTAAAAGACTGGGCCTTTGTGCGGCAGGCCGTGCCCTGGCTGGCCACGCCGCTGTCGGACTTCACGCTCTGGGGGCCGCTGGCCCTGCTGGGGCTGGTGCTGCTGCCGTGGCGCGCTCGCCCGGGGCTGGTGGTGCTGCGCGGCGGGCTGGGCGTGGTGGCCCTGACCCTGGCGATCTTCTACGTCATGGGGCGCTACCGGCTCACGGCCGCCCCCTGCCTGTGGGTGCTCGCGGCCGGGCTGCTGGACCGCTGGCCCGGGCTCTGGAGCGAGGGGCGGCGCGCGCGGCTGGGCGCCGAGGCCGCGGCCGGCGCGTTGCTGGTGACCCTGGGCCTGGTGCTGCCCCTGCCCAGCGCTGCCGGCGGCGACCACGTCAGCTACTCCAACGCCGCCAGCGTGCTGCGCTACGAGGCCCTCAGCGCCGACGAGCCGGGAGCCGCGCGACGCGCCCGCGACCGCGCCGTCGACTGGGCTCGCCGCAGCGTCGAGATCGCGCCGGCCTTCCCCGGCGGGCGTCGCATGCTGGTGCTGAGCCTGGGCTGCAGCTCGCCCCTGCTGACCCCGCGCAGCGACGAGGCCTGGGACGCCGCTTGGCGCCTGGCCCTGCTGATGGAGTCGCTGCGCGCCGTGGGCGAACCGCCCAGGGATGTGCTGGCGGCGCCGCTCGACGCGGTGCAGGCGGCCACCCAGCGCCTGATGGACCTGCCCAGCCGCCCCGGCGGGGACGCCCTGGCCGGGCCGCTGCTGGCCTTTGCCGAGCGCGCCGTGGCCCAGGAGCTACGCAGCGGCAGCGAGCAGCTGGAGCTGGCCCTGCGGTTGGTGGATCAGGCCCTGAAGTTCGACCCCGACGAGCCCCTGGCCCACGTGCAGCGCGGCCTGGTGCTCAAGCGCCTGGGCCGCCCTGAGCAAGCCGCGCAGGCCTACCGCCGCGCCCAGGACCTGGGCCAGGACACGCTGGAGCTGCACAACAACCTGGGCAATGTGTTGCTCGAGCTGGGGCAACACCAAGCCGCCGAGGCGTCGTTCCTGCGGGCGCTGGAGCTGCAACCCGAGCACCCCGTGGTGCTCCGCAACCTGGAGCGCGCGCGCGCCGCACAGGAGTGACCTGCGGCGGGCCGGAGCGCTGCCCGGCCGACGCGCAGGCCCGGTCTGACGCCGGCGCCGCCGCTCCCCTGCCCGCGCTCCACGCCTCTCCTCATGCAGCGAGCGCTTGAACGGCCGCGCCACGTGCCTTAGACCTCGGAGCATGAGCACCGTGAAAGAGGCACCCAAAGACGCGGCCCCGGTCCCCTTCGAGAAGACCAAGTGCGGCGGCTGCACCGCCCTGTGCTGCCGCTACTTCGCGCTCGAGATCGACACGCCGGACGAGCCCGAGGACTTCGAGAACCTGCGCTGGTACCTCATCCACGAGGACACCAACCTGTTCATCGATGAGGGCGACTGGTACCTGCAGATCTTCCGCAAGTGCACCTGGCTGGGCAAAGACAACGCCTGCTCGCGCTACGAAGACCGGCCCAGCATCTGCCGCGAGTACGACGACGACTGGTGCGACCTGGACGGCGCCAGCGACGGCGACATCACCTTCCGCACCATCGAGGAGCTCGAGAGCTACCGCGATGAGTGGGTGGCCAAGTACGAGGCCAAGCGGGCGCGCAAGAAGAAGAAGGCCAAGCGCAAGGCCAAGGCCAAGCGACGCTAACAGCACACCTCGGCCCGGGGGCTACTCGTCGAGGGCGCTGAGGGCCTGGCGTTCGAGGCGGCGCAGCTCGGCCACGGCGTCGTCGATGTGGGCTTCGAGGGCCTTGCGGTCGTCGTCGCGTGAGCCGCCGGGCTCAAAGTGCTCCTCCATGGAGAGCACGGCCTCGCGGTACCAGTGGCTCCAGGCGGCGATGATGGTGCGCTCGCGGTCGCCCACCAAGGCACGCCGGGCCGGGTCGTCCGCGACCGCCACCAGGAAGCGCACGGCGTTCTCGGCCTCGGTCTCCAGCCGCAGGCGCGCGGCGTCGGTCAGGATCTCCAGCACCTCGTCGGCGCGCTCGTAGCCGGCCTGGCAGAAGTGGTGCAGCAGCGCCAGGGTGGCCACGCCCACGTTCTCCATCTCGTCGGGGGAGACCTCTTCGAGGCGGTCCAGGCTGGTGTGGTAGTAGGGATCGGTGAAGTGCCACAGCAGCACCGCCGGGATGCCGCGCTCCAGGAACGACTCGTGATCGGAGCCGCCCTCGTAGGGATTGCTGGTCACGGGCCAGCCGTTGGCCTGCTTGCGCGCGCCCATGGCGGCCATGACGTAGTCGTTCAGGAAGCTGCCCTCGAGATCGCTCTGGCGCACGTCGCCGCGGCCCCAGGCGCTGTGGATGTCGAGCGGCGGGCGGTCCCAGATGGCGCCCGGGTCGGGCATGCGCTCCACCAGCGGCACGGCGCCGTTGGACGACGCGTCCTGGCCCACCATGTCGACGATCAGGGCCATGTCCACCGAGTCCGAGATCGAGCGCAGCCACTCGCGGCTGCACTCGAACTCCATGCCGATCAGGAACGTGACCGAGCGACGCGGGCGCGGCAGCTCGCCGGCCTTGATGGCGCGGCTCCAGCCAGCAGCCATGGCCACCGTGGTAGCCACGCCCGAGGCGTTGTCGTTGGCGCCGGGCTCATCCACGTGGGACACGACGGCCACGCGCCCGGCGCGATCCTCCGAACCGGCGATGGTGGCCACCAGCGTGCGGCTGCGGCTGTCGCTGAAGCGGCTATTGATGACCACCTTCACGTAGACCATGCCGCCGCCGATAAGCCGGTTGAGCACGTCGCGCTTGGCGGGCGAGACGTTCAGGCCGAAGCCCTTGCGCTCGGCGTCGTAGGGCACGGACGAGTAGCGGATGGCGTCGCGCTGGAAGTCCGGGTCGTTGTACTCGGGCAGGAACGAGCTGATCACGCCCAGGGCGCCGCCCTGCTGCACCGCTCGCGCAAACAGCGACTTGGCCGGCAGGTCGCCGTACACGATGGTGCCGGCGTAGGACTCCACCGGCTTGCTGTGCTCGAAACGCACCAGCGGTGCGATCAGGCCGTCGGGTCGGGTCGGGAAGCTGTTGCCGCAGAGAAAGGTGCGCTCGGCGCCGGCTTCGGTGTCGAACGAGTGCAGCACGCCCACGTCCGGCGAGTAGACCGACAGGCTGGCGCTGAAGGGCGTCCAGGCCGGCAGCACGGGGCCGTAGTCGTGGAACTCCAACTCGTCGAGGGCGTCCGAGCCGGGACTCGCGAAGCCGGCCTCGCTGAGCACGCGGTGGCAGGCCTCCAGGCTGCGGAGATAGCCACTGTTGCCGCGCATGCGGTAGTACGGGTCGATCTCGGCCACCAGGTCATAGGCCAGCTGCTTGTCGAAGTGTGGCGCCGCGAGTTTCAGGGCCGCGGCCAGGCTGGTGTCCTCATCCGCCGGATCAGGTGCGGACAGGGCCGGGGCCGCCGGGTTCGCCGTGGCCAGGGAGGGCGCAGCCAGAACCGCGGCAGCGAGGGCCAGAGGCAGGGCCACCGCGAGCAGCAGCAGGGGCGGGCGGGGAGTCAAGAGCACACCTCCAGTAGAGCCGTCTTCGGCCACCCGGGCCCACCCTGCAGGGCGTCCTCGAGCGCGACCGAGAACATGACCATAACCGCCCCGCGGGTCGCTCGGAATATGGTCGAGTAGACGCCATGCACGAACGGATCCTCTCCATCGACTACGGACGCGTACGCCACGGCCTGGCCGTGAGCGACGGCTTGGGGCTGATGGCCCATCCGCTGCCGTGTCTGAAGCGCACGGACGCGGCCCGCGACGAGGCCCACCTGCGCCGCCTGATCGACGAGCGCGACGTGCTGCACCTGCTGCTGGGCCTGCCGCTCAACATGGACGGCAGCGAAGGCCCCATGGCGCAGGAGGTGCGCCGCTTTGGCGCGACGCTGAGCGCCCGCCTCAAGCTGCCGTTGCACTACGAAGACGAGCGCCTGTCCACCGACGAGGCCGAGACCCGACTACAGGCCCAGGGCCTGAGACCCCGCGAACGCCGCAAGCTGCGTGACTCCCTGGCAGCCGCCGTGATCCTGGACGGCGTGCTGGGGCGCGGGGGGCTGCCCCCGCAGGTCGAGCCCGCGCCGCAGTAAGCGCCGCTCAGCCCTGCGACTCAGCCTGGCGCACGTCGGCCAGGCCCTTGATGTGCCGGCGGCCCACGGCCCAGGCCACCATGGCCACGCCCACCACCACGAACACGATCGGCGGGGGCGCAGACATGAGGTTGCCCTCGGTCCCGCGGGCGGCACCAAACAAGCTGGTGCTGCCAGCCGATGCGGCCAGCGCCGGTACAGCGAAACTTCCGAACAGGACGAGCCGCAGGAGCCCGAGCCTGGTGCTTTGTCGCGTCTTCACGAGGTGTGTGCCGTGGTGTCGCCCAGGGCGTCCTCGAGTCGAGAGGGGGGGGAGACGAGACTCGAGGGACGGCTGCCCCAGAACTTGATTGCCCGCGCAAACGTTATCCCGGTCTCCAGAATGCGTCAAGGCAAGTCGAGGGGGGGAGTCTGTCATGTGCATTCACAATCGCGGGATGCCCACCCCATCGGCCGTCGTGAGGACCGGCCTGAAGCCGGGCTGTGTCGATCGGCCACGCCGGGCGACGCCCCTCGCGCGCCGCGCCGCACGAGCGCCGCTGGGTCCCTCGGACCAAGACTCGGACCGAGACTCGGACCGAGACAAAGGGGGACTCCGAGCCGCCCATAAGCCGGGTTCTGTGTCCGACCACCGCGAACGGCGGCCGGCGACGACCATGTCTCTAGGGCCGCCGTCGCCGACGGCCTCAAACGCCCTACCCGGAGGTTCTAGCGACGCGGGCCGCGTCATCCCTCCCTATGCGGGCTTTCTCCCGGTGAGGTTTACCAAGCCGGAACGGTTGCCCGCCCCGCTGGTGCGCTCTTACCGCACCGTTTCACCCTTACCGCGGCACCGGACGAGCCGGCGCCGAGGCGGTCTGTTCTCTGTTGCACTGGCTCTGGCCTTGCGGCCGGTGGGCGTTACCCACCACCGTGCCCTGTGGAGCCCGGACTTTCCTCTCCCCGCCCCACCCGAAGGCGAGACGAGCAGCGGCCGTCCGTGCGACTCGAAGTCCCGGAATGTCAAAGGTCGGTGGGGCTGGCCCGCGGCGGACGGACAGCGCCGGCCAGGGGGCAGCGGCGCGGTCCAGCCGGAGCATGCAAGCTGCGCTCGAGAAGCAGGGCACAGCCGACGGGGCATGGTACCCGGCAGGCCCCGGGCTCGCCGAGCCCGCCCCCGTCCTGCCGCCTGCCGCCTACCGCTCCCCTGGCTCGCCGCGTCGGCCCCGCCCCACCGCAGGGAACTCAGGGCTCCCGCCCCCCACCACGGGCGGCGACCCAGCGGCAACCGGGCCCGCCGACTCGTATCATGCCCCGCCCGGCAGCACGGCCGGCCTCGCCCACCCCCCGAAAGGCCCTCAGCGGCATGGAATTCGTCTACGTCGTCAAGCGCTATGAGCTGTTCGAGCTGTCCTTCCCCCATGGCTTCGTGGCCTCCGCCGACGACGAGCGGGTGAGCACCTGGGACCAGCGCATCCGGCAGCGTGGCTTCTTCGTGGAGCGCCGCCACGCCGAGCAGGACTCCAGCCTCAAGCAGATCATCCCCTACGTGCTGGTGACCTGCCGCGACGAGGTGCTGCTGCTGCAGCGCAAGGCCAGCGGTGGCGAGTCGCGGCTGCACGGCAAGCTGTCCATCGGCGTGGGCGGGCACGTCAACCCCATCGACGGGGTCGAGGGCGCCGACGTGCTGGAGGCCGGCTGCCGCCGCGAGCTCGAGGAGGAGCTGGTGATCGACACGCCCTACACGCTGGAGTCCCGCGGCGTGATCAACGACGAGTCGGGCGACGTGGGCTCGGTGCACTTCGGCCTGGTGCAGGTGGCCCGCTGCGAGCGCCCCGACGTGACCATCCGCGAGACCGACCAGCTCGTCGGCAGCTTCGTCTCACGCGCCGCGCTGCGCGAGCAGCTGGCCGCCGAGGGCGAGCGCTTCGAGACCTGGAGCGCCTTCATCATCCAACACCTCGACGCGGTCCTGGACTGAGCGCCATGGATCCGGTCTGGCACATCACCACCGACGGCACGCCCGCCTCCCCCGCCGGCGAGGGCTTCGTGCACGCGTCGTTCCCGCCGCAGCTCGCCGGCTCGCTGGCCAAGCACTACGCGGGCGCCGGGCAGGTGCTGCTGCTGCGCCTGGACGCCGCGGCCCTGGGCGAGACCCTGGTGATCGAACCCTCGCGCGATGAGCAGCTCTTCCCCCACGTCTACGGCGAGATCGCGCCGGGTCATGTGTTGGAGCGCGTGACGCTCACGCGCGGTGACGACGGCGGCTTCGATCTGTCGGCCGTGCCGGGAGCCACGTCGTGAGCGGCGGCGGAGCGAGCGCTGAAGGTCCTGCCGGCGCGCGCCGCAGCGCGGGCCACGGCGCGGGCCACGGCGCGAGCACAGGCGAGACCGACGGCGCGGGCACAGGCGAGACCGACGGCGCGGGCACAGGCGAGACCGACGGCGCGGGCCACGCCTCTCCGAGCGGCGCCGTGCGCTTGACACGGCGCGCGGTCGAGCGCCCATGGGGTGGCGAGCACGTGGCGCCGAGCATGGGCTGGCCCCGCAGCGGCAAGGTGGGCGAGTGGTGGCTGGCGTCTTGCTACGTGTCCGACAAGGCGGACCCGGCGCTCAGCGTGTCGGGCGTGTGGGCCGGCGGCGATGACGCAGAGTCGCGCGAACACGAGGCCGACAGCGACGACGGTGACAGCGGCCTCCCACCCATCGACGAGCTGTTCAGCCACTGGCTCGACGGCCCGGACGCGCCGCGCGGATCCGACGGCGCGCGCCTGCTGCCCAGCGGCGACGACTTCCCGCTGCTGCTCAAGCTCCTGGACACCTCCGCCGTGCTGAGCGTGCAGGTGCACCCGGACGACACCGTGGCCTCCACCCAGAACCTGCCCAACGGCAAGACCGAGGCCTGGCACGTGCTGGCGGCCGAGCCCACGGCCTGCCTGTTCGTGGGCACCGCCGACGACGTCAGCGACAGCGACCTGCTCGACGCCGTGCAGGCGGGCGTGAGCCCGAACCAGATGACGCAGCTGCTGCGCCGCGTGCCCGCCGTGCCGGGCGAAACCTGGCTGGTGGAGGCCGGCACCATCCACGCCGTCGGCCCGGGCGTCACCATCTTCGAGATCCAGCAGTCCAGCGACGCCACCTGGCGCATCTACGACTGGGAGCGCCAGCCCGCGCGTGAGCTGCACCTCGACGCGGCCCGCGCCGCCGCCCGCGACCTGCCCGCCGCGCACCCGGCGCCGCCCCCCGGCGACCGCCCCGGCTGGCACCTGGCCGTGCGCTGCGAGGCCTTCGCCCTGCAGCACGGACGCGTGGCCGGCGAGCTGGCCCTGCCCAGCGAACCGAGCTGGGGCCTGGTCACCGCGCTGTCGGGCCAGGGCACGCTGCGCACCGACGCCGGCGAGCTGGCCCTGAGCCCCGGCGAGACCCTGCTGAGCTGGGGCGGCGGCACGCTCGTGGGCGACGGCCTGACGCTGCTGTATTCGGTGGCGGGCTGAGAGCGCCCGCCGGTCGGGAGCCTCCGGGTCAGGCCGGGAAATGGCTTCCGACAGTCGCGAGAGCCGGAGACACTGGCAACACAGTGTGCGTCGCGGCGATGCGACCGCTCGTCATGACCCGCCGGCGCGAGACGCAGGCGCTCGGAGTCCACATGAACTCGCTCAGACACACCATCGTTCACGAGGCGCGACTCGTGGCGCTGATCACGTCGTACTTCCTGGTGTGCTTCGGGACGATCGCGCTGCTGAAGCTGCTGATCCTGGCCGAGTACGAGGTCGACGCCACCACCGCCGGCGGGGCCGCGATCGCGGCACTGGTCATCGGCAAGGTCGTGATCGTGCTGGACAAGACCCGCTTCGGGAACCGCTTCGAGCGTCACGCGGTGTGGTCGTCGGTGCTGTACAAGAGCGTCGTCTACACCTTCGCCGTGGCGCTGGTGCTCAGCATCGAGAAGCTGATCCACGCCTATCAGGCCGGCGAGCCCTGGGGTGCCACGCTGCAGCAGGCCCTGAACGCATCCGACAGCGACCGCGCACTGGCCACCACCCTGTGCGTGTTCGTGAGCTTCCTGGGCTACAACCTGCTGTCGGAGCTGGGCCGCGCGTTTGGCTGGGACACGCTCAGGCGCTGGGTGTTCTCGCGGCACTCGGCGCGCGATGAGGGAGACGCGTAGCGCTCAGCGCCGTGCCTCAGTACGCCGGCTGATCCTGAAACGCGAGGCACTCGGCCTTGCCCTGCACCCGCACGCCGCGGCCGTTGAACGGCTTGCGCTTGGTGAGGTCGGCGCCGTAGACGTGCAGCGAGACCGCGCGCTGGGTGCTCACATTGCGCACGCGGTGGATCTCCTTGGAGTCGAGGCCGTTGTCGCCCAGGCCGTGCTCGGCCAGGGTCTCGCGGTCCAGCTCCTCGAGCAGCAGCGGCTTGTCGTCCAGATCCTCGATGCTGCGGTAGTTGGTCACCTCGAGCGTGCCGTCGAGCATGCCGAAGACGCACCAGGTGTCGTGGTCGTGGATGGCCGTCAGCGCGCCCGGCTCCCACAAGAGCACCACCACCGTGAAGCCGTACTCATCGTCGGTCACCACCTGGTGACGGCGGTAGCGCCCGGGCATGCGCTTGTCTGGATCGGACTCGCGCCACATCTGGTCGATGTCGTAGCCCGCCACCACGGCGGTCGAGATGGCGTTGCGCGCACCCCGCACGAGGGCCGCAAACTCGCGGTGGGTTCGGCAGGAGGCGCGCAGGCCCTCGGCCACCACAGACGTCAGACAGATCTCGGATGGGCACATGGGCGACATGGTAACGCGGAGCCCGCGCCGCTGCAGGGCGGGCCCAGCGGCAGCAGCTTGGTCAGGCCGGGCTGGAGGCGCGAGGGCTCGCCCGCGGCCCGGTAGCATGTCGGCATGAGCGACGGACACCTCGACCTGCGCGCGCTGCTGCTCGGAGCGCTGCTGCTGACCGGCGCCTGCGACAAGGCCCCCGGCACCCCCTCCAACGACGCGCCGAGCCCTGCCCCCGGCGCCCGCTCCCACGACCACACCCGCGCCGCCGGGCTGCGCGACGGCGCCGAGCCCGTCGTCCCCGCCGCCATGTCGAGCTGCCAGCCGTGCCACCCCGACGAGGTGGCGCGCTACCTCGGCCATGGCATGGCGCACAGCCTCGGGGCGCTCGACCACGTGCCGACGGGAGAACTGCGGCACCCTGATACCGGCGACGTGTACGCCTTCGAGCAGCAGGGCGAGCACAGCGTCATGCACGCGCGGCGCTCGGACGGCGGGCGGCGCACGCAGCTCGTGGTCGGGCGCTACGGCGCCGGCGTGTTCGACACCTCGTACGTGGGCACGGAGCTCGACCCCGACGGGCGCCCCACCGGCCGGCTGTCGTTCCTGCCGCTCGAAGCGCTCAGCGGCCACGGCCTGGCGCTGTCGCCCTTCGAGGCCCTGTCGCCGCGCACCGGCTTCGACATGCCCATGGCCGCCGAGTGCCTGCAGTGCCACAGCACGCAGAACCCGGCCGACCTGCCCGGCGCGTCGGCCGACGCCGAGAGCGGCCGCGTGTGGCCCGACGCCCAGCTTGGCGTCGACGCCTGGGAGCACCTGTCGCCCCTGGGCTGCGAGAGCTGTCACGGCCCGGTGGCGCGCCACGCCGAGCTCAAGCTGCGCTCGCGCGAGAGCGGCCGCCCGTCCGGCCAGCTGGGCCTGGAGCGCATCGGTGAGCTGCCCGCGCGCCGGCAGATCGACATCTGCGCCCGCTGCCACCTGCAGGGCGAGGGCTACGTGTCGCTCGCGCCCATCGAGCGCGGCGGCCCCCAGCCCGCCGACATGCTGGCGCGGCGGCCGGTGCTGGTGGCTGCCCACCCGGGCGACGACTTCCGCTTCGTGGGCCAGGTGCGGCGGCTGTCGCTCTCGGCCTGCTTCGAGGCCTCGCCCGCCATGAGCTGCAGCAGCTGCCACGATCCGCACCAGGCCGCGGCCGCCCAGGGCACGGCCGACTTCGACGCCCGCTGCACGCTCTGCCATGGCGAGGGTCGCGGCTGCGTGCGCGAGCCCGAGCTGCGCGTGGCCGAGGTCAGCGGCGACCCGGCGCGCAGCGCCGACGGCTGCGTCGACTGCCACGTGCGCCGCAGCCAGCCGTTCGATCTGCCCGGCGTGCGCACGGCGGATCACTTCGTGCGTCGCCGCATCCCCCCGCCCGCAAGCATCCCCGTGCGCGAGTGGGAGCACCCCGGCGGCCCGCTGGCCGTGTACGACGACGGCCGCCTGAGCGAGCTGCTGGCGCGCCCCGGTGGCGACAGCTGGCAACGCGGCGCCACGGCCATGGCGCTGATCCGCATGGGCCGCAGCGCCGAGGCCCTGACCGCGCTGGAGGGGCTGGCGCCTCCCGGCACAGCGGGCGCGCGCGTCTCCAGCGCACCACCCGGCCTGCCCGGCCTGGAGACCGCGGCCGACGTGCAGCACATGCGCGGCCTGCTGCTCGAGTCGTCCGGCGCCATCGACGCTGCCATCGCGGCCTACGGCGACGCCCTGCGGCTAGATCCCAGCTACCCCCAGGCCCGGCTCAACCGCGCCAACCTCGCGCTGCAACAGGGCGATCTGCCCGCCGCCATGAGCGACGCCGACGCCCTGGCCCTGCGCTTCCCCGCCGCCGAGAAGCCCTGGAACCTGCGCGCCCTGGCCGTGGCCCGCAGGGGCGATTTGCGCTCGGCCGTGGCCGCGCTGATGCAGTCCGCCAACCGCTGGCCCTCGGACGCCGACGTCTGGCACGAGCTGGGACGCCTGCTGCTGCGCCTCGGCGAGCGCGGCCCCGCGCACGACATGCTCAAGCAGGCCCAGCTGCTGGACCCCTCGCGCGAGGGGCTGGCGCAGGACCTGGGACTGGCGGGCGGGTGAGCGGGCGGACAACGCACCCCAGCAGACCTGAGCGCCCGGCGGGCGCCTACACGTCCTCCAGCCGCTCGGCCAGGCGCACGACAGCGGCCCGCAAACGAGTCTCCAGCCCCGCGAGCTCGGTCTCCGGGAGCAGCGGCGCCAGCTCCGCTGCGATCGCACCCGCGTCGATGCGCGCTGCGGCAGCGCGCAGCGTCGCGGCCAGCTCATCCCGGGTCATCTTGCTGCGCGCCTTCAGCCCGGGGAGACGCGACCGGACCTTCTCGAGCCGCAGATCAAGCGTCTCGAAGTCCGGCAGCTGTCCGAGACGGGCCGAGAGGAAGTAGCAGTCGTACAGGTCCCGCAGCAGCCGGCGCTCGTTCCACGCGGCCAGCTTGTGCGCCAGCGCCGTGTCCCAGCGCATGACGCGTACGACGTGTGACGGCTGGCCGACGGACTGCGCGAAGCCGGCGGTAGCCATCGCCGTCGAGGAGCAATCGGTCGCCACGCTCACCTCGACCTGGACGGCCACGTCATCCACGCGCACGTCGGCGCGCAGCATCGTCGAGTGCAGGCGGACCGCGACCTCGGCGCCCTCGAGCTCGCGCAGAACGCGCTCGACGTCCTCCCGGATGTCATTCTTCGACGTGAACGGCACAAAGACATAGTCGATGTCGGTCGTCGAGCGCGGGCTGTCCACCAGCCGCAGAGCCATGCCGCCCTTCAGCACGGCGTGCTCCTCGAACACCGCGGCAAAGCGGTGCATCACCCAGACGAACAGCGCGTCGGAGGTCGCCGGTCGCGGCAGCGGGGCGCTCATGCGCCCTCCAGGAGCTTGCGCGCGAACGCGACGAAACGTGGGTTTCGATACTGCTTCAGGTACGAACGCACGCGCCGCATGTCGAGCTTCTCGAAGGCGATGTCGGAGTAGATGTCGAACACGTAGCGACGACCGCGGAGGTGGTAATACAGCACGTCCAGGGCCGCCTTCTCCGCGTCCGCCCAGGCCACGCCGTCGACGCGCTGATAGCCGAAGTCCAGGTGCCGCGCGATGCTCACGTGCACGATCTGCACGCCGAGCCCCGAGTAGCTGCGCGCCGTCCCGACCTTGGCGGCCGTGAGCTGGCGCTCCGGGGCGCTGCCCACCAGCAGTTCCCGCGCCAGCACCGTGCCGAAGCTGACGTACGACCGCGGCGAGATGCGCTGGCTGAGCGTCGCCAGGTCGAACTCCTGCGCCACGTACCACCCGCGGATGAAGCGCCGCAGCGCCCCGCACTGCTCCAGCGCCCGGACCCTGCTCGCGAAGGCCGAGGGGTGCTTCTCGCCCAGCGCTGTCTGCAAGTCGGCCTTCGAGAACACGCCCCGCTGAGCTGCCGTGAGAGGCTGGAGCAGGCGCTCATCCGTGGCGGCATTCATATCGACAGATACCATACGATTCCGTGTAGTAACTGTCCATATGAAGAAACGGGTGCCCAGCGCCGAGCGCATTGCCGGCGTCCTGCGAGACCGGCTGGGGTTCGCGCAGCGAGATGTCGCCGTGCGGGCAAATGAACTCGCGCACTTCAGCAACATCGCAGCCAAGATCGAGGCGTTGGGAAGCGACCTGCCCGGGCCGGACAACGTGCTGCTGGTGGCGTCCATCGGCCACGGCTTCCGCATCGACGGAGAGCGGCGCTGCTTCACCCACACCACGCAGGAGTCGGGAGGCAGCTACACCGGCACCGTGTCCGACCTCGAGCACCGAGACGCCTACAGCAACTCCATGGACAGGACAAGCGCGCGAGATCACGAGCGGGCAGCCGGCGCCTCACGGACACGGCGATGCGACGACCGCAACCGCCCCAGTGTGGAGTGATAACATCAGCCGAGGGCGCTCGGCGTGAGACTCGTCGACGTGTCGATCACGAGGCACCGCTGAGGAACGTGACCGTCAAGACATCCAGCACTCCGGCTCGCGAGTTCGCCCGCCAGCGCGGTGCCGGTTCGTGGTGGGCGTGCATCCCGACCACAGGACCGTGGCTGGCGAGCCTGACCGCCGCGCTGCTGCTGCTGGCCGCGCCGCTGCGAGCCGAGGAGTCGCGCTGGGCCCTGCTGGTGGGCATCGACGACTACATCGACCCGAGCATCAGCAGCCTCTCCGGATCGGTCAACGACGTCGAGGCCATCCGCGACACGCTGGTGACGCGGGCGGAATTCCCCTCCAGCCAGGTGTTCCTGCTGACGTCGAACGACCCGGGCAACCTGCCCACGCGCGGCAACATCCGGGCGCGGCTGGCGCACATCGCCCGCAACAGCGACAGCGACGACCTGGTCTACCTGCACTTCTCGCTGCACGCGGTGCTCGACGACGAGACCGGCGAGGGTGTCCTGCTGACCCACCGCACCGATCCGCGCTACACCGCCGAGGAGGGCCTGACGCTGACCGAGCTGAGCGAGCGCATGGGCGCCCTGGCCGCGTCCAAGCGCATGCTGGTGCTGGACGGATGCCGCAACGATCCCGAGCTGGCGCGCGGCGAGCGGGACAACCGCCTCGACGAGCGCTTCTCCCGGGGACTCGTGCTCAAGCCCGCCGCGCCCAGCGCGAACATCTCCTTCACCCAGACGCTGTTCGCATGCAGCCCGGGCGAGCGCGCCTACGAGTGGCCCGGACGCGATCGCGGCCTGTTCTCCGTGGCGCTCGAGGAGGGCCTGCGCGGCGCGGCCGACGGCACCCGGGGCGACGGCCGCGTGACCCTGGGCGAGGTCTGCGCGTACGTGCAGACCCGCGTGCCCAAGCTGCTGTCGATCCACCTGCCGGGCAAGCAGCAGCACCCCGACATCGCGCAGCCGTCCGAGGCGGCCCGCGGCTACGAGCTGTCCGAGGCCCAGCCCGGCGGCGGCGTCGTGTTCGAGGACGAGCTGCCGCCCGTGGCGCGCCAGGCGGTCACCGCCACGGCCGACCTCGATCCGGTCTTTGTGCGCAAGGTCGCGCGGCCGCCCAGCATCAAGCTCACCCGGGCCCCCACGCAGCCGCTGACCCGCTCCCAGGCGCGGGCGCTGCTGCTGCGCTGGGAGGCGGACGTCGACCGCGGCGCCGAGGGCTACCGCTGGCGTCTGGATGACCACGAGCCCAAGCAGACCCGGCGAGACTGGGCCGACATCTCGGCCCCCGAGCCCGGCACGCACACATTTCAGGTGCAGGTGCAGGACCACTGGGGCAACTGGTCCGCGCCGGCCAAGGTCGCCTTCGAGGTGCTGCCCAACCGGCGCCCGGAGGTGGCCTTCGTCAGCCCCCTCGACGGCGCGCGCGTAGGCAGCGGGCGGTTGGCGGTCGAGCTGCGCGGCGAGGACCCCGACGGCCGGATCGTGAGGTGGCGCCTGGCGCTAGATGACCCCGACGACTTCGAGCAGCGCGCCGAGGCGCGCTTCGATCTGCCCGCGCCGGTTGACGGCCCGCACACGCTGTTTGCCCAGGCCGTCGACGACGAGGGCGCGGCGTCGCTGTGGCAGACGCGGGCGTTCTACTTCCGCTACACCGAGCCCGAGCGCGCGCAGCTCGCGAGCCGGACGACGAGCGAGGCAGGAGGCGAGGCAGCAGGCGAAGCGGCGGGCGGCGCAGCAGGCCGGGCGCCAAGCCAAGTCCCCGGCCAAGCAGCCGGCCAAATCCCCGGCCAAGCAGCGGGCCAAGTCCCCGGCCAGGCAGCGGGCCAGACACACGGCCAGGCGCCAGGCGAGACCGCCGCGGCGCCGTCCCGCGACGTCGGCGGCGCAACCGCGAGCGGCGCGGCCCCGTCGGACGACGCCAGCGCCGCCGCCCTCAGCTGGACCCGAGGCCGCCCCGCCCCGCAGCTGGACGGCTTCACATCGGCGGGCGGCAACGTCCAGGGCTACCCCGAGTACGTCAAGGACCTGGGCGACGGCGTGGGCATGCGCTTCGTGCTGCTGCCGGCCGGGTCGTTCCGCATGGGCAGCCCAGCGCACGAGGAGGGTCGCGCATCCCGCGAGGGACCGCAGCACCAGGTCATGCTCGACGCGTTCCTGATCGCCAAGACCGAGTGCTCCCAGCGCCAGTGGCAGGCGGTCATGGGCAGCAACCCGGCCAAGTTCACCGGCTCCGGCCGCGACGCGCCCGTCGAGCAGGTGTCGTGGAACGACATCCAGGCCTTCGAGCGCGAGACCGGCCTGTGCCTGCCCAGCGAGGCGCAGTGGGAGTACGCGACCCGCGCCGGCAGCACCGGCGCGCGTCATGGCGCGCTGCCAACCGTGGCCTGGTTCGACCAGAACAGCCGCTCCAAGACCCACACAGCCGGCACGCAGACGGCCAACGCCTTCGGCCTGCACGACGTGCTCGGCAACGTCAGCGAGTGGTGCGAGGACACCTGGCACAAGGACTACACCGAAGCGCCGGACGACGGCGCGGCCTGGCTGACTTCCAGCTCGTCCTACCGGGTGCTGCGTGGCGGCTGCTGGGCCGACCCCAGCAAGAGCTGCCGCTCAGCCCAGCGCAGCCGGAGCGGCGCGGGCATCCGGCACCGGCAGATCGGGTTCCGCCCGGTCGCGTCGTTGCGGTAGGGCGGTCCAGCGGCCTCGCCCTCCGATGCGCCAATCGGCCCCGAGGCGAGACCGCCGGATGTGCGGCCGGTGGCCCCGGTCTCCGGTTGCCCCAGCAAACGGACCGCCCGCACCGCTCCCAGCGCCCGACACGTATCATGACCAGACAATCCTGGAGGCAGGGCATGGGCAGCTCAGGACCGTCGGCGGCAATCGGCATCGCGTTGTGCGCGTTGGCCTGCATGCCCTTTGCCTGCAGCGCTCCTTCTGAGCCCCCGCGGGCGGCCAGCTCCAGCATCACGCTCGCACCCGGGGTGCACGACGTCGACGCGGACACGGTCATCGTCTGCGCCGAGGGCTTCGGCGCGACGGAGGCCCTGGCCCGCCAGCAGGCGCTCCATCAAGCTCGGGCCGAGGCGGCCGCCACACGTCGCACGCATGTTCGCGCCGTGGCTCAGGACGAATTGGACACGCAGCGCGGTGATCGATTCCGGTCCGTGACCCGGTTGGATGCCGAAGCCACCGTGGCGGGCGCTCGCACCGGTCGCGTGCAAACGGCGCGCACCGAAGGCGACGAGTTCCGGGCGCTGGCCGAACTGCTGGTACCCAGCGAGCAGATCTTCCCCGGCAAGGTACTGGCGTCGTTGGCGGCCGGGTCCCCCTCGCCACGCTCCCACATCGAGGCCTTCATCGTGCGGGCCACCAACCGCGGCGACCTCGACGCGGCCGCCATGGGCTGGCGCACGTTGCTGTACACCGCGCGGCGCCCCGACGCCGACCCACGTCCCGACGACGTGCTGGCCTTGGCCTCGCTGGAGGAGCGCAACGGGCAGCTGTTCCTGGCCGTCAACACGCTCGACACGTGGATCCGTCGCTCGACTTCGCCCGACCCGCGCTGGCTGCGCATGCGCGACGAGCTCGCGACCCGGCTGCCGGACCCGGACGAGGTGCTGGAGCGCCCGCTCCGCGCGGCCCGCACCCAACCCCACGCCGGGCTGGCCCTGCGCGTGGACCGCCAGACCGCGAGCTGGAACCAGGCGGTCCGCCTGCGGGGCCAGGTGCCCCCGGGGCAGGACCTGGTGCTCTTCTGGCTCGACGGGGAGCAGCTGGCGTTTCTCTGGGCGCAGCACGGCGTGGAGCTGGCCGGCGGGCACGTCGACCAGGACTACGTTGTGGATGACCCCGCCGGCTTCGTGCCGGGCCCGGTGACACTGCTGGCGCTGTCGGGCCCCGGCCTGGCCACGCTCGCGGGCAAAGACCTGGAGGTGGACCTCGCGGCCTGTCGGCGCGGGGACCTGTCCCAACTGCAGCAGCTCCAGGACGCCAGCGACGCCATCTGCCAGTGGATCAAGGCCGACGCCGTGCAGGCCCAGGTCTTGTCGTGGGAACAGGTTGAGGAGACACCATGAAGCGTCGGAGTCTGATGGCCATCGCGCTGCTCGTGCTGGGGGGCTTGGGCTGCGGGGTCCTGCCGGATCAGGACGCCGGAGGCCGCGTGGATCACCCACCCTTCCGTTGGGAGGCGGGACCGCCGCGCTCGGGAGGTCGTCGCGTGGCCCTGCTGGTGGCCGCGGACACCTACGCCGAGCCCAACTGGAACCTGCCCTACGCCCAGCCCAGCGCCGCCGAACTGAGGCGCACCCTGGTCGACGCGCTCGACTTCCCGGACGCCGACGTGGTGCTGCTCTCTGGCGAGCGCGTCTACCCCGCGAACATCCGCGATCACATCCGGAAGCTCTCAGCGTCGTTGGCCGGCCCGGGCAACGTGCTGCTGGTGCACTGGGTGGGGCACGGCTTCAGCATCGATGGCGCCCAGCGCTTCCTGACCCACCCGAGCGACATGGCCCAGGGCGACTACACCAACACTCTGTCCTACGACGAGCTGACGGCCTGGATCGGCGACGCCAAGCGCGCGGTGGCAGGCCGGGGCGGCGAGCTGTCCACGGCCTTGATGCTGGACACCTGCCGCACGCGCACCTCGTCGGCCCCCGGGCGACTGGTGAAGCACGTACCCCAGGTGGACGTGGAGGCCTTCTCGGCGGCGCCCGGGAACCCCGCCATCGCCAGCCCGACGGCCGACAT
>QNBX01000032.1 GCA_003644265.1 Planctomycetota bacterium | reverse complement strand
GGTGGAGCTGTGGGCCATCGTCAGCGCCCTGGCGCCCGAGGAGTTCGACGACTTCTGGCCCTTTGCCAAACGCTACTGCCGGCCCACGCGCAACCGCTTCGGCTGGGAGTTCACCGGCGCCACCCACCTCGACGAGTTGCACGAGCGCCTGCGCAGCTCGGTCATGGTGCGGCGCACCAAGGCCCAGGTCCTGCCCGACCTGCCGCCCAAGCGCCGCCAGGTCATCGAGCTCGATTCCGAGCACATCGCCGGTCTGATCGCCGTGGAGACCCAGGCCTGGGCCGATCACCGTGAGCGGCTGATCGAGCTGCGCGCCGTCCGGAGCGCTGACGAGGAGCCCAGCGAGGCCCAGCTGGCGGCCCTGCGCGCCAGCGTCAACCTGGCCTTCGGCGAGTTGGCCAAGCTGCGCCAGGCCACGGCCCTGGCCAAGGTGCCGCTGGTGATCGAGCACGTCCGCAGCGTGCTGGAGGACGCCGGCAAGCTGGTGCTGTTCGCGCACCACCGCGCCGTGATCGCCGCCCTGGCCGAGCCCTTCGGGGACGACGCCGTGACGCTCACCGGCGGCGACGACGTGGTCCGACGCCAGGCGGCCGTGGACCGCTTCCAGGAGGACGACACCTGCCGGCTGTTCATCGGCTCCATCACCGCGGCGGGCTTCGGGCTCACGCTCACGGCCGCGGCCCATGTGGTCTTCGCCGAGCTGGACTGGGTGCCCGCGTACCTCACCCAGGCTGAGGATCGCACCCACCGCATCGGCCAGCGAGACAGCGTGCTGGTGCAGCACCTCGTGCTGCAGGACTCGCTCGATGCGCGCATGGTGGGCACGCTCATCAAGAAGCAGCGCGTGATCGACCAGGCCGTGGACGGCGTCGCCCAGGCCAGGCTCTTCGACGGCAGCTTCGCAGACGCGCTGCTCGAGGCCGACGACGCCCGCGAAGCCGAGGTGGCGCGCAGACCTGACGACGCCCACGGAACTGACGACGCGCGCGGAACTGACGACGCCCACGACCCTGACGACCCTGACGACCCTGACGACGCGGAGGGCGCGGAGGGCGCGGAGGGCGCGGAGGGCGCGGAGGGCGCGGAGGGCGCGGCGTGAGCGCCCGACCGCACAAGCCGGGCATGCACCCGCGCAACCGCTTTCGCGACGGGTACGATTTCGTCGCGCTGCGCGCCGGCCACCCGACCCTGGCGCCGTTCGTGGTTCCCAACGCCTACGGCGATTTGTCGATCGACTACGCCGACTCGCACGCTGTAGCGGCCCTCAACCAAGCCCTGCTGGCCGACGCCTACGGGCTGCGGGCATGGGACCTGCCGCCCGGCGGCCTGTGTCCGCCGATCCCGGGTCGCAGCGAGCACCTGCACCACCTGGCCGACCTGCTCGCGGACGGCGCGAGTGGCGCGAGTGGCGCGGGCAGCGCGGGCAGCGCTGGCAATGCAGGCGTCCCCCGCGGACGCGCCGTGGCCGTGCTGGACGTGGGCACGGGCGCGAGCTGCATCTACCCGCTGATCGGCGCGCGCGAGTACGGCTGGCGCTTCGTGGGCACCGAGGCCGATCCCGCCTCCGCCCGCTGGGCCGCGGGGCTGGTGGCCGCCCACCCCCAGGTGGCGGACCGCATCGAGGTCCGGCTGCAGTCCTCACGCCTGCGCTGCTTCGAGGGCGTGATCGAGCCCGGCGAGCGCTTCGACCTCTCCCTGTGCAACCCGCCGTTCTACGCCTCGGCGCGGGAGGCCGCGAGGGGCAACCGTCGCAAGCGCCGCAACCTGGGCGGGGGACGCAAGGGCGGCGACGTCCGAAACTTCGGCGGCAAGGCCGGCGAGCTCTGGTGCGCAGGCGGGGAGCTGGGCTTCGTGCAGCGCATGATCAGCGAGAGCGCCGCGCGGCCCCAGCTCTGCCGCTGGTTCACCACGCTGGTCGCCCGGGGAGCGACGCTGCCCCGCCTGCGCCGCGCGCTCGACGACGCGGGCGCCTCCGAGGTGAGGGTCCTCGAGCTGTCCCACGGCGCCAAGCAGAGCCGCATCCTGGCGTGGAGATTCGGCGACGATCCGGTCTCCACGTCGGAGACAAGGGACGCTACGAGTCGCATCGATGCGCAGGAGGAGAATTGCATTCTGCCCGCCTCCGGTGTCAAGGGACTCGACGACTGCTTCGGACGCCAGCGCTGACACCCAGGCGCAGATGCCGCGCCAGGTAGCTCAACGTCAGCAGCTGATTGCGGGTGGTCGCAAGGCGGTTCGCGCGGGCTGCACAACGAGCGGACCTTCGACGAGGGGAGCTACAAGCAGTTCCTGGAACACAAGATGTGGGCATTCGGTCCCGCAAACCGGATCGTTGAGGCGCACTTGGCTACCTTCGCGGACTTCTCGCCGCGCAACGCCTCGGCCCGCTCCAACGCCAAGGAGATGCAGGAGCGAGTCCGCGAAGACAGCAGCGGTCAGTAGCCCCGGCGCGCTTGACACAGCCCTCGTCGCGGGCTTTGGGCCGTGGACGTGCTCCGTTCAGTGGCCTCCGCGCTCGAAGCGTGGGCACACGTCGTGTCCAGCGTAAGAGCTGAGCTGCCGACCCGGAGGTCCCTGAGACGCTTGTCGCCCGGTTGTTCGATTCTCTTGTTCACGGTCAGGCGTTCGTTGGACTCCTGAAGGCAGGCTCCCACCACCGGGGGCACGCCCGGGCTTCGAGCCCACTCCCAGGAGAACGATCATGCTCTCGACCCGATGGCTCGTGTGCACCTTGTCCATGGGCCTGTGCGTGGGGCTGGCCGGCACCGCGTCCGCCCGCAGCCCGGCTTTCGCCCCGGCCCTGTGGGGGCCGCCGGTCCTGTGTCACCCCATCGCCTTCGCCGAGGGCGAGGTGCCGTCCCTGCCCTTCGGGGACGACGCCTTCGACACGAAGTGGTTCTTCGACCGCGACACGGTGGTCGACCTCACGATCGGAGCGATCGACGCGAGGCATGACACCTTCTTCCACATGGAAACGCTGCGTCGGGGGATGATCTACCTGGCGTGGGGGGACAATCCCAAGACCAAGGAGATCGAGCGCTTGGTGCTGACGTTGGAGGGGCGTGTGAAGGCTGCCCAACGGGCGCTGGAGGCCGCACCGGAAGAGCATCAGGTCGTGGCACGTCGCGCACTGGGCCTGGCGGCCTTCGATCTGGCCTGGACGCTCGAGGGGCTCAGTGAGTCGAGGCATGGACGCAATCCGCGGTCGAGCAAGGCGCGCGACGCGGCGCTCGAGTTGGCCCTGGCCCATTGCGCGGACGACGCCGCCGTTCAGCTGGGTGCGGCCATCCTGGGTTTCATGAGGAACGACGAGCAGGCGCTCTATCATCATCTGGGCCGGGCGCTCCAGGATGTCGAGGACGAGTCGTGCTTGCTGGCTCGCAACGTGAACAACACAATCGGGCCGTTCATGTCTGTTCGCGGAACTCGCGCACTGGTGGCGCTGTGCGAGCAGAAGTCCAAGAGCACCTGAAGCGGGTCCCTCACCGGATTCGCGTCAATCCCTCGGAGGTGCCGAGTGCACCTGCGGCCCGATGACAACGTCTCGACGAGACAGACCGTCCCGCCGTCCGTGGACGGTGGGGCGGATGCGCGGCCGTCGCTGGTCGCGCGTGCCCGGAGCGGCGACGCAGAGGCCTTCGGAGCGCTCTACGGTCAGCACGCGCCCATGGTGCACGCCGTCCTGCTGGCGGCCGTCCGCCCCGCGGACGCCGAGGATCTGCTTCAGGAGGTGTTCCTCGCGGCGTGGAAGGGCATGGCCGGCCTACGTTCCGACGAACAAGTCGGTGCATGGCTGGCGGTCATCGCCCGCAACGCGGCACGACGCTTCCACAGCCGCGCCCGTCCGCGTCCCGAGCCCATTCCGGAGCTGCTCCCGGACCGGCTCGCGCTCGACGGTGCCCGCGTGGCGGAGGGTACGGAGATGCTGGAGCTGGTCCGCGCGCTGCCGCAGGCCTATCGCGAGACGATGCTCATGCGACTCGTCGAGGGCATGAGTGGTCCTGAGATCTCGTCGGCGACGGGCCTGACGCCGGACTCGGTGCGAACGAACCTGAGCCGCGGCATGAAGCTGCTCCGGAACAGCCTGCGGAAACGAGGATGGACATGACTCACGACCAAGACACCGAAGGACCGCCCGACGACGGTGCAGATGGCCTGTGGGAGCCCGGGACGGCCGGAGACGAAGTCCGTTCGATCGAGCAGCGGCTGTCTCGACATCGACATCGACCCCAGGCCTGGACCGTGCCCGAGGGTCTCGAGCAGGATGTTCCCGGCCCGGATCAGGATGGGGATGCCACTGCGATCGACCCGCAGACGACGCCCCGGGCCGAAGGCGCGCTGGGTCGCCCATGGGGCGGGCGCGAGTCCGAGCAGCCGGGCGACCGCGTGCCCGTCTGGCGTGCGCAGGGCAGCCGGGCCGTCAAGACGCTCTCGTCCCTGGCGGCCGCGGCGATCGTGCTGTTCTTCCTGGGCGACATGCTCGGATGGTTCGGCCCGGGCGACGGGTCGGACACGAGGGTCCAGGCGGCCTACATGCTCGAGGCCTTGGAGGGAGCTCCCGAAGTGCAACGGCGCGGGGTGTCACACCGGGGCGAGCGCCTGGAGGTCCAGGTCGGTGACCGGCTGGTCTGCGACGCGGGCTCACGCGCGGCGCTGCGCGTGTCGGGTGCGGGCATGGTGCGCATGGAACCCGGGACCGACGTGCGCATCGACAGCGCTCCGGCCGGCGGCTGGCGTCTGTACCTCGAACGAGGGCAGCTGAGCGCCAGCATCTTCGCGGCGCCGCGCCTGTTCCAGGTGGGCACGCCGTCCGGCATTGCCGTGGACCTGGGTTGCGTCTACACGGCGACCGTCGGCGAGGATGGTGAGACGATCCTCTCGGTGCACGGCGGCCAGGTCTCCTTCGAGACCGCCGATCGCAAGGTGTTCGTGCCGGATGGGGCCCGGGTGGTCGCATGGCCCGGCCGCGGTCCGGGCACTCCCGTCTGGAATGACGCCCCGGGCCCGCTGATGAAGGCGATCGCGCGGCTGGACGCTCTCGCGAGCTCGCCCGCGACCGACCTGGACGCCTCCGGCAGCCGGAGCGCCGTGGAGGAACTGGACCGCATCACGGAGGTCCGGCACAGCCTCTCGTTGTGGCACCTATTGGATCATCCCCACCCCCAGGTGGCGCGCGCAGCCCTCCAGCGCCTGTCAATCGTGAGCCCACCGCCGCTTGCCGTGGATCCGGATGACATCCGCGCGCGGCGGCCCGCTGCCATGACCCTGTGGCGGGAGGATCTCGAGCAGGGCTGGTGAGTCCGAGCTGAGCATGGCGGCATGCTCGCGCCCGACGAGCGTGCATCGCAACGCACGGTGCATCCCAAGGCGCAGCGGACGCATTCGGGCCATGTGGTGGTCACACAGCATGTGCGCGTTGGCCATAGCCTGAGATGCATCCCTACGACTCCTCCTGAGGACAACCCATGCATCCCATGCATCCCATGAGGCCACATCACGCACGACTGGCCGGGCTCGGCGCGCTCTGCTGGCTGTTGTGTTCGCCCGCTGCGATCGCCATGCAGATCCATGACCTGGACCCGGGTCAGGTCGCACTCGCGGCCACGCCTTTCGGCGACAACGAGCTCGGCGACGCCGTCGGCATCGCGGCGGTGGCGGGCTTCGACGACCCCCAGGCCGTGCTGTTCACGCAGGCAGGCGGCACGAGCCTGCTCCCGCTGCTGCCAGGCGACGAGGCGGGCACGGCCTTTGACATCTCGGAGGGCGGCCTGGCGGTGGGCGAGTCGATCGACGTGACCCTGTCGCAGCCCGGTTTCTGGACCGTGACGCCCCACGCCGTGATCTGGCAGGGCGGGCTCCCCACCAGCGTGGAGTCGATGATCCCCGGCGGCAGCGGGTACGAGCTGCGCCAGGCCGTGGCCATCAACGAGGCCGGCCAGGTCGTCGTCCAGGGCCGCGACCCGGCCGACCCTGGGCTGCACGTGTTCCTGTTCGAAGACGGAGGGCTCACACCACTCGGTCACCTGAGCCCGTCGCTCACCTCTTCCGAGGCCTACGACATGAACGAGCGCGGGCAGGTCGTGGGGAACTCGTATTCGCTCGACGGGTTCCGGGTCGCTTTCCTCTGGGAGGACGGCGTCATGAGCTCCCTGCACGATCCCGCCCAGATCCCCGGCACCGTCAGCTCGGCCCACGCCGTGAACGCGGCGGGCGTCGTGGTAGGGGAGGCGGATTTCACGCCCGACTTCGGACAGTTCACGACGGCCACGGTGTGGGACCACGGCAGCGTCACCAACCTGGGCTCACTGGAGCTGAACGCCCAGTCACTCGCCATGGACATCAACGATCACGGCAGCGTGGTGGGCTTCAGCCAGACGTCGTTCGGAGATCGCGCGTTCATCCGCGAGGGCTCCGATCCCATGCAGGATCTCAACGATCGCCTGGCGCCCGGCAGCGGCTGGACACTGCTCAGCGCGCAGTGCATCACCAACGACGGGCGCATCTTCGGTGAGGGCGTCGTCGCCGGTGACAACCGACCCTACGTGCTCGTGCCGGAGTGCGCCGGGGGGTTCGCCGTCTTCGCGTCGGCGTCGGTCGGCAGCGACGACTTCGTCCCCGGGCTGTGGGGTCAGGGTTGCCCCGTCGCCGGCGAGGACGTCTCGATCGCGATCACCAACGGCGTCGGCGGGGAGCCGGGGCTGCTGCTGTTCGGCGGGGGCACGGGCGTGGTGCCGTTCAAGCCCGGCCTCGACCTGGCGATCCTGCCGCTGCTGCCCCTCTCGCTGCTGCTGGGGCTGGACGGCACGGGGCCGGGCGCGGGGACCTGGCAGCTGACGACGACCTGGCCTGCCGGCGTGCCCAGCGGTCAGCTCACACTGCAGACCATCCTGGCCGACCCGGGCACACCCAGCGGGTTCAGCGTGACCAACGCACTCAGCGTGGACATCCCGTAGCTCGGGGGCGCCCCGCTGAGGGCGCCCTCACGACCGCGCGACGTGTTTTCCGGCGGAGGTGCTCGTGAAGCTCGAGTCCTTCAACCCGTTCTCCAGCGTCAAGGATCGCATCGCCCTGGCCATGATCGAGGACGCCGAACGCCGGGGCGACCTGTGCCCGGGCATGACCATCGTGGAGGCCACCAGCGGCAACACGGGCATCGGCCTGGCCTTCGTGGGCGCCGTGAAGGGCTATGACGTGGTGCTGGTCATGCCGGACACCATGACCGTGGAGCGCCGCCACCTGCTCAGGCGAGCATCCTGGGCCGCATCACCGTCGGCGACGGGGCCGTCATCGGCGGCAACGTCTGGGTCACCCGTGACGTCCGCCCCGGCGGCCGCGTGACCCAGGCCCGTCCGCGCTGGGACGAGCTCTCCCACGGCGGGGGCATCTGAGAGCACGAGCTGCCCGGGAAACAGGCCGCCCGCGCCTCCGGTGGAGACACGGGCGGCCGTTGCGTCTGCCCGGACTCGCCGGGCCTGGGTGCCGTCAGGGCGTGGTGGCCGCCACCGCGTTGCTGGCGGTGAAGCCGTGCGGTCCGGCGGGATCAGCGAACCATGCCTGCATGTGCAGGGTCAGGCCGGAGCCGATGCCGGCGGGCCAGACCGTGGACAGCGTGAGCTGTCCCTCCCCGTCGGTGACGAGGCCGTCGAGCAGCACGTCGGGCAGGGGCACCATGACGCCACCCTTGAACGGCAGGTTGATCACGGAGGCACCCAGGATCAGGGCCGCCGGGACGCCGGGTGCCGCGTTCACGCTGCGCAGCTGCACGCTGTCCAGGCCGATCAGGCTGCCGTGGCCGGCGAGCTGCGGCGGCCCGAACTCACCGTCGAGGTGCTGACCAGCGTCGACCCACGAGCCCCAGGCCGAGGCATCCCAGAGCACCGACACCGACACGTAGTCGTGGAAGGTCTCCTGGCCGCCGCGCTCCGAGTAGAGCATGAACGTGAGGTGCCCGGCGCCGTCGACGTAACGACTGAGGTCGCCCTGCAGGTGCGTGGTCACGGGCTCATCGCGGTTCCCGGCCCAGTTGGCCGCCTGCTGATCCTGGCCGACGTGGCCCCGGCCGTCGCCCCAGTCGCCCGCGACCAGATCCCAGACGTACAGCTCCATGGGGATGCACTGGTCGCCGTAGCCCTCCCAGGTGATGGCCACGTCGCGCATGAGCGGGACGCTCTCGGAGAGCACGAAGTCGAACACGTGGGTCGACTCGGCGGAGCCGCCGGGGGTCGCGGACTTGTGGCGGTTGGCGTCGCCGTCGCCGCCGGTGGCGTCGGAGGCGGCCAGCTTGGCGTACTGCCCCGCGGTCAGCTCGTTGGCCACGGCCGCCGGGTAGCGCTGCCCCGAGACGGCCGCCCAGTTGCTGGAGCGGTCGCCCCAGGCCCAACGGTCGACGCCTGCGCCGCTCGAGAAGTCATAGCTGGCCACAGGCGCCTGGGTGATCTCGAGCGCGGTCTCGCTGGAGGCGGTGGTGGCGTTCCCGTCGCCGTCGTGGGCCGTGACCCTCAGCATGGCGTCGGTCGTGACCACGTCGGGCACGAGCCAGCTCAACCGGCCGTCGTCGGGGATGCCGGTGGCGACCGGGTAGTCGTAGTTGCTGCCTCCGTCGATGGAGAGCGCCACGTCGACGCGCTCCACGGCCAAGTCGTCGGTGGCCGTCCAGCGCAGCTCCTGGAGCGTGCCGCTGCACACGACCTCGTCACCGTCCATGGACACCACGTGCGCCGCCGGGGCGGCGTCGGTGTAGCGGGGCACCTGCATCATGATGCAGTGGATGGCGCCCGACGCCGGGATGATCGAGTAGCAGTTGATGGCGACGATCTCGACGCCCGAGCCCGCGGCCTGTCGCCAGGCCTGGAGCGCCGCGTTGTCGTCGTCCAGGTAGTCGGAGTTCCCTGGGCCGTAGATGGGCACGAAGATGCGGTCGTTCACGCGGAAGGCGTTGGCGTACGTGTAATGCGTCGAGCCCGCGTTCCAGGCCGGCGTGCGGATCACCTCGAAGCCCAGGGCCTCCATGTAGGGGACCGCGTTGGTGGTGATGTCGATCGCCGTCTGGTTCGAGCCCGGCTGGAACTCCGAGATGACCACGGTGTCCTCATCCACCAGGTACATCCACATGTCGATGTGGCCGGTTCCATCCACCGAGCCGGGCAGGCGCGGGAAGATGTGCAGCGTGTCGATGCCCTGGTAGGCCTGGTAGAGCGCCTCGATCTCGGCGTTCGCGAGGGTGGGATTGTCCTGGTTGATCAGCGAGGTCACGAAGCCGCTGCGCGAGGGGCCCGGCTGGAAGTTGCCGCCCGAGTAGTACAGCGGCATGGCGTATGGCGGGACGGAGAACGAGCCCTCGGCCAGCCGCGTGGGGATGAAGTTGTCGTTCGGGCGCGACGGGTAGTAGTGGCTGTCGGCGATGGTCAGCGCGCCCGACTGCCAGACGAAGTGCGGGCCGTAGTCACGCAGCCAGATCGAGTCGCTGGGCTCGATCGAGAAGTTCACCTTGGATAGGTCAGCTCCGGCGGCCAGGAAGGCCGATTCCGCGTTGACCTGCTGCTCGGTGCTGGACACGACCACCCAGGCCTGCTCGTCGTGGCTCGGATCGCCCGTGAGCCTGGCGACGCACTGGTTGACGACGCTGTTCCAGCCTGAGCCCCAGCGGAAGACCACGCCGTCGCAGGGGGTGTACTCCGGGGGCGAGGCCATGAATCCAGAGCTGGGCGCGTTGGCCCAGCTCGACGCGGGCGTGGACTGCAGCGCGTACGGGAACATGGACCGGGTGGGGTCGTCGGGCGGGGAGCCACCCTCGCGCCAGCGGGGGAGCGGGCCGTCCCAGGCGCCGAGGTCCTGGGTGCCGACGGCCGGCGCGGAGTCAGCGGCCGTCTGGCCGTGGGTCGGGAGCGCGCTCAGGGCGAGCATGCCCAGCGCGACGGGGAGGAGGGAGAGCATCTTCATGGGGAGCCTATTGTTTGAGGCCCTCCGCCAGATGGCCGAGGCCTGCGCCGTGAGCGCGAGCAGCTAGGCATCCTTCAGCGGAGCATGCGATCGCTTTATAGGCTAACCCCAATTGTGCGAGAGAGGGTGCTCGAGTCCGGATGGATGCGCCGGGTGCAGGCATCGGGAGAGGCGCGCCAGGTGCCTCCTCGGGTCTCGCTTCGGGATCGCCGAGCAGCGTGCGATCCTCGGCGCCATGCCCATGCCCCAGCACCACGCCGGGTCCGCCCTGGGTCTCGGGATCCTCGCGGGGCGCCACGTCGACCGGCCGAGCTTCGTCGCGCTCACGGGCGTGGGGCTGGTGTGGTGGGGAGCGCGCGGTTGGCTGCGGCGAGGCCGGCGGGGCGCCCCGCTGGCGCTGCTGTTCGGTTGCGTCGCGCTCTGTCAGCCCGGCGCCCGGGCCCAGCCGGCGCGCGACGGCTCGGTCGACGCTGACCTGGGCGAGCGGGCGGACGCCCTCATGGCGGCCTACGATCGGCCCGACTCACCCGGCGCGGCCATCGCGCTGGTGCAGGACGGTCGGCTCGTCCTGGCTCGCGGTTACGGCTCGGCGCAGCTTGAGTACGGGCAGCCCATCACGCCGAGGACGCCGTTCCACGTGGCGTCGGTCTCCAAGCAGTTCACCGCGTTCGGGCTGGTGCTGCTCGCAGAGCGCGGCGAACTCTCGCTCGATGACGACGTGCGCGCGCACCTGCCCTGGGTCCCGGATTTCGGACGGCCCATCACCCTACGCCAGCTCATGCATCACACCAGCGGCCTGCGCGACCAGTGGACCTTGCTGCACATGGCCGGCTGGCGCTTCGACGACGTCATCACCCAGCAGCAGGTCCTGACCCTGGTGCGGCGGCAGCGAGAGCTGAACTTTGCGCCCGGCAGTGAGTTCACCTACTGCAACACCGGCTACACGCTGCTGGCGGAGGTCATCTCCGCGTCGACGGAGCGGTCCTTCGCCCAGTGGATGGAGGCGGAGGTCTTCACGCCGCTGGGGATGGGCGACACCCACGTGCATATCGACCACGAGCAGCTCATCCCGGGGCGGGCGTACTCCTACCGCCGTCAGGGCGAGGGGGGCTTCAAGAAGGCCGTGCTCAGCTTCTCCAACTTCGGCGCGACGAGCCTGTTCACCACGGCGGAGGACCTGGGTCGTTGGCTGGTGCACTTCGGGACCCATGAGCTGGGAGGTCCCGAGGCCTTCGAGGAGCAGTGCGCCCCGGCGGTGCTCGACGACGGGACGCTGCTCGACTACGCGTCCGGGCTGTTCGTCGAGCGCTACCGCGGCCTCCGGCGCGTCGGCCACCGCGGCGGGGACGCGGGTTTCCGCGCCTACGTCGGCTACTTCCCCGACCAGCGAGTGGGCGTGGCGGTGCTGGCCAACCTGTCCGACTTCGACACCGAGGGGGTCGGCATGCAGCTGGCGGAGCTGCTGCTCGACGGGGACCTGCTCGACGAGGCCGCGCCGGCGGCGCCAAGTCCCGGCGACGCCGTGGTCGATGCGTCGGCCGAGGCGCTGCAGGCGTGGGTGGGGGAGTACTACATCCCGGCGGCCGATGCCCGCAGGAGCATCGCGTTGCGGGAGGGCAGGCTGGTCTACGAGCGGGACGGCCGCGGCTCCAGCCCGCTGGCACTGCGGGAAGACGGCGAACTGCTCATGGAGGACGTGGCGGACGAGTGGGTGCTGGTGCGCCGGGCTGGCGGCGGGTCGCCCGGGCGCCTGCGCTGGGTCCGGAACGGCCGCGCCGACTCCTACGTCCATCCCTGGGAGCCGCCGGCGGCCGACCTCTGCGAGCTCGTTGGCACGTACGAGAGCCCCGAGCTCCAGACGCGCTACAGCCTGACCCTCGAGAACGGGCGGCTGCTCGCGCGGCACCCGCGGCACGTCGGCTTCGAGCTGCTGCCCCGCAGCCTCGATCGGTTCCGGGGGACGTCGCGTGACTTCGAGCAGGTGCGCGCGGAGCGGGACGCGTCCGGCGCGGTGACCGGGCTGCGCGTCTCGAGCGAACGCGTGCGGGAGCTGCTGTTCGAGAAGCTCGACTTGCGGCTGATGAGAAGGGGCACGAGCCGGGATTCGGCCCGCACCCCTCCGTGAAGGGGCAGCGAAGGGCGCCGCCCGAGGCGGGTGACCGCGCTCAGTCGGTTGTGCCCTGCAGCCCGTTGCTGGCGGCGTAGCCCCTCGGCGAGCCGGCGTCGCTGATCCAGGCCTGGAACCACAGCGGCACCCCGGCGTGCCGGCCAGCCCCTGGCCAAGGTTCTCCCACGGCCCACCGGTGCGGAGGACGTGCACCTGGGCCAGCGACGTGTCGCCCACCACGATGTCCGCTGCGCCGTCACCGTTGACGTCACCCGGACCGGCGACGGCGTGGCCGAAGCGCGTGCCGAACGGGCCGGGGGGCGGCCCGTCGACGTGCAGTAGGTTGGCGCCGGTCGCGCCGCTGAACACGTCGACCTCGCCCACGCCGCCGCCGCTGCCTTCGTGGTTGCTGCCCACGACGAAGTCGGCGGAGAGGTCGCCGTCCACGTCGCCGCAGGCCGCCACCGAGCGGCCCAGCGCCGCGCCCGGGACCAGCCCTATGTGGCTCTGGAGCTGCAGGGCGGGCAGAGCGTCCAGGACCGAGTCGAGCGAGTAGACGTAGACCGCGCCCTTCTTGCCGGAGAGAAAGGAGTCGCCCACGAGCACGTCCGGAACGCGTCGAGCAGTCCGTCGTTGTCGAAGTCCTCGAACACGAAGCCGAACCAGACCTCCTCGACGGTCAGCCCGGCCTCATCGGCGCGGTCCTCGAAGCTTCCGTCGCCTAGGTTGCGGTAGAGCCTGGGGTTGGCGAATGCCTCCGCCACGCGGGGCTCCGGCTCGCATCGCCGTCCCGCATCCCGCGTCGCTCCCCAGCGACCTCAGTTGAGGGAGATGTCTCCGCCCTTCACGAGCGGGTCGTTGAGCTTCTTGTTCGAGCCGTTCGTGAGCAGGCTGCGGTAGAGCTCGCGCACCTCGTCCGTGTCCTGATCGGCCGGGTACACGGCGTAGCGGCCCTTGGGGTCGATGACGAGTTGGACGCTGGAGATGGTGCCGTTCGTGACCAGGGGGGCGCTCAGCTTCACGACCTTGGCCTTCTTCAGGTCGCTGCGATAGAGCTCGAACAGACCTTGGGTGTCCTGATCCATGCTGTAGACGGCGTGGCGGCCTTTGGGGTCCAGCAGGAAGTGGAAGAACCCCGTGCCAGCACCGAAAGGCAGCGGCTCGTTCAGCCGCTTGACCGCGCCTGTTTTCAGATGGCTCGCGAAGAGCTCATTGACGCCGTTGAGGTTGTGGTCAGCGACGTACACGGCGTAGCGGCCTTTGGCATCCACTTTGATCCCGGAGATCAGCACGTCACCCCCGAAGGTGGAATTCGCACTCAGCTTCAGCACGTTGCCCGTCTTGATGTCACTCCGGAAGAGTTCGAAGAGCTGGTCAACAACCTGGTCGGCGCGGTAGATGGCGTAGCGGCCCTTCGGATCCAGGAAGACGGCGGAGACGGAGACATCTCCACTGGTGACCATGGGGCCGCTCAGCCTCCGGTTGTGGCCGGTGATGAGGTCGCTCCGATAGAGTTCTTGCACACCGTCAGTGTCCTGATCGGCGATGTAGGTCACATAGCGACCCTTGGCGTTCACCTGGGGGCTCGTGACGAACACGCTCCCTCCGGCGACCATGTCTCCGCTCAGCTTCAACATCGCGCCAGACACCAGGTCGCTGCGGTAGAGCTCCTCGACGGGCGGGTTGTTCTCCTGGACGAGGTAGATGGCGTAGCGTCCCCTCGGGTCCACGATGGCATCGGAGTAGACGATCGAGCCGTCAGCCAGCGGCGGGCTCACTTTCATCGAGGCGCCCGTCTTCAGGTTGCTCACGTAGAGTTCGAACACCTGGTCGGTCTCCTGGTCAGCTCGGTAGACGACGTTGCGGCCCTTGGGGCCGATCGTGAAGCCGACGACGTTTCCGCCGGGGACGATCGGTCCGTTCAGCTTCAGCTGCGCGCCGGTCTTCAGGTCGCTGCGGTACAGCTCGAGGACCCCGTCGAAGTCCTGGTCTGCTCGGTACACGACGTAACGGCCCTTGGGCCCCAACTTGGGGCCGTTAAACACATCGCCACCGGGCACCAGCGGGCCGTTGAGCTTCAGCTGCTCGCCCGTGTTCAGGTCGCTGCGGTAGAGATCGTTGACCCCGGTGACGGCCTGGTCGGAGCGATAGACGACGTAGCGGCTCCTGGGATCGATGGCATAAGTGCCGGCGCTGGAAAAGGAGAGCAACGTGCCGCTCAGCTTCACTCGCTGGCCCGTCTTCAGGAGGCTGCGGTACAGTTCGGCGCTGCCGGGGGAGTCCTGATCGGCGTAGTACACGACGTTGCGACCCTTCGAATCCACGAGGTAGGACTCGACCCTCCCGCCGGCCGCGATGGGGCCGTTCAGCTTGAGCATCTGACCCGACTTCAGGTCGCTGCGGTAGAGTTCCCGAACCCCGTCTGTGTCCGCATCGCCGAGAAACACGGCGAAGCGACCCTTGGGGTCCACGCTTGGGCCCTCCGCCTGCGCCAGCAGCGGCGGCGCGGTCACCAAGCCCAGTGCAATGATCCACGGCAACGAGCGATACCGCATTCGTCTTCTCCTCCGGTTGCAGGCTGGAGACACATGCTATCCGATGGATCGCTGCGCGCTGATCGCCTCGACCGGGCCTCGGCCCGGGAGCAAGAGACGGGCGAGGGCGAAGGGACTCGATCCCTTGTCATGGCTCGGGGTAAGAAGGCCACTCACAGTTCGGCTAATCAGGTCCAGAATGGCCGTTCTTGGCAGTGCCTCAGTTCACCCAAAGGGGGCCACCCCAGTTCGGGCAAGCAGGGCGAGCCGTTCAGTTAGGCGGAGCTGCGCGGTTCGCTCTGAGCGTTCCTGTTCAAGCGCCGCTCAAGCGCCGATGGTGACCTGGAACGTCTGGGTGGTCGGGGAGTAGCCCATCACCGCGGGCGTGAAGCTCACCTCGATGTCCTGGTCGGGACCGTCAGGGAGCACGGTGCCAGCGGGAGGCACGTAGCTGAAGACCCCGGGCAGGTTGCCCCGCGCCCTGAGCAGGCCCGAGCCCACGGGCGTGCCCGACTTGACCTGCTGCCGGTAGGTTGCGCCGTCGGGTTCGGGGTGGGGCAGGTAGATCGCGGGGACGGTGTCCCGGTTGGATGCCCAACCGCTCACCGGGCCGAGCGCTGGCCCCTCGCCATCTTGAGTGATGATGGTCGCCCAGAAATAGAAGCGTGGAGCCTTGATCTGGGTGCTGATGAGGAACAGCTGGGCCTTTGTGAGCACGCGCTTGTACGTGCTCGCTGCGACGCCACCGAGGGTTGTAATGTAAGCGTTCGTGCCGCCGCTGTAGATCACCTGGGGGACGGGACTCGAATCAGCAAATTGATCCGTGAAGCTGCGATGCAGGCGAATCTCCGAGTAGCCGTGGGGGCTGCGCAGGTCCGGTACCTCGATCAGCACCTCGATGCGGTCCACCAGGCTGCCCTGGGTGGCGCTGATGGACAGGGGGGACGGCGCCTGCCCCGTGGCGAGCTGCAGCGTGAAGAGCTTGGTGGGTTGCTTCGGGAGGGTGTACTCACCGACCAACTGGCCATTCTCTGGTGACGCGTTGCCCGTGACGGTGCCGCCATAGTCGCTGCTGACGGAGAAGGCACCGTCGCCGTTGATGGAGCCCGTGCCGGAGTCCTCGTCGGCCTCGTCGGCGTAGTTGAAGAAGACCTTGCCCTCGGGCGTGATCAAGGTCTCGAGTTGCGCGCTGGGGCTCTCCATCTCGTAGATTCCGGCGAAGAGCGCGCCCGGCCCTTGCTCGTTGGACCTCTTGAGCTTGTAGCTCACGGCGCCGTCGCACTTGGCGCTCGCAAAGAGCCCCTTGCTGTTGATCTTGCCCTTGACGGTGCAGCCATCCACGTTGGCCGTGAACTTGCCCTTGGCGTTGAGCATGGCGCCGAACAGCGCGGTTCCCTGGGCCATGATGGTCAGGGCTCCGTCGCCCGCGACGTAGACGGCCGCCCACTCGCCCTCACTCGAACTGCCCGTGTAGTAGCCGGAGAGTCCCGACTCGATCAGCGGCCCGGTCATGGTGGCGCTGTTGGCCCCGGCCTCGGCCTTCTCGGCTGCGGTCAGGGTGCCGCCCAGAGCAGCGGCCATGGCCTTGAGGGAGTTCTTGGACAGGGCCTTCTCGAGCTTGGCCTGCGCCTTGTCGATCCTCTTCTGCGCCTTGTCACTGGGCTTGCCTGGCGGGGCCAGCGCGACGTGCGCGTTGGCCTCGTCGATCCGCTCCAGGACACTGTCACGCATGGAGTTGACGGCCAGCTCCAGTGCGATGTTCAGGTCGATCTCATCGCCCAGCTTCTTCTCGATGCTGCTCGCCAGCCTTTTCAGCAGCCCGATGTCTGCGCGCGCCGTGGTCGTCGACTTGGAGGCCTGCTTGATCAACTTGGTGATCAGCTTGAGCTTCTTGGCGTCGGGCACCGGCAGGCTCTCTGCGAGCGTCCGGGCGGCGACGAGTTCGCTTTCAAGCTGGTCGACGAGCGGAGTGGCGTGGTCGCTCTGAGCCGTGATCGAAGGGCAAAGCACAAGCAGGGCGAGCAGCGTGCCGGCACGCAAGCAGCACCGGATCATGGGAGTGTGAAGTCGCATGGGAGCGTGATCCAGGTGGGGTTCAGGGCAGGCCTGCTGGCCGCCGCCCATCATAGGAGCCCGTTACGGACGCGGGGGATGTTCTGCACTCCGCCCACTTGATGGAGCCGGACCTGGTGACTCGAGGCACTCGGGGGAGGCATTCGGGTTGGGCGAGAGCAGGCTGCCGCCGGATCTGTTCTGAAGGGATGCCCCGCCGGGATGCCCCGCGCCATGAGCTGCCTGCGGCCCCCTCTCGGTGCGCTTCAAGCACGTGCTGTTGCCGGAATGAAGTCAGGTCTATCGCCTTCGACGGCAAGGCCTACACGGTGATCGGCAACGGTCAGTCCGGGCGCGTGGCCGGCAAGGCGCCGTGCAGCTGGATCAAGATCCTGGGCGCCGTGCTGGCCGCGGCCGGCGGCGCAGGGGCGCTGGCCAGGTGAGGGAGTGAGATCCCGCCGGCGCCAGGGGTGGAGTGGTCGCGCCGGCCAGGCGCGACCACTCCACGTGATGCTGGATCAGGCTACGGGACCCGCCCCACGATCGCGGTCGATATGGCCTTGCCGTGAATGGCCGCGGCGTCCAGGAGTGCCCACTGCAGCCAGATCTTCTCGCCGCTGGGATAGCCCGTGGTGGGGACGTCGTGGGTCAAGACGAGTTCGCCCGTCGGACTGGTCTGGAACGGTCCCAGCCAGGCCAGGCCCGGGCCGGGCACGACCATGCCACCCCAGAGCGACACGGGCGCGCTCGCCACCCCGTAGAAGAGGTAAGCCGGCGCTGACGGTGCCGCATGGCTCAGGTCGATGGCGTTGCTGCTGCCGGGTTCCAGGGTGCCGGTGCCAATCATCAGGGGAGCGCCGTCGACGCCAGCCAGGGCCGAGCCCTGGTTGCTCCAGGCGTTGACCGGGCCACCCTGGCACGCATCCGGGATGCTGTCGGAGTTTGCATCCGCGCTGACGCCCGTAGCGATGTCGAGCGTGTCGTCCTGGCCGTTCTCGTTGCAGTCCTGACCCGACATGGGGATCTCCCAGATGCCGGGGTTGAACTGGCAGGCGATGCTCGACGTGATCTCACAGGTCGGGTTGTATGGGTCGCTGACCGGGCTCACGAACAGCTTGAAGCTGTCGAGCGCCCGGACCTCCATGAGCACTTCTCCAAGGCATTCGGTGACGATCGCCTGGTAGTCGTGGGGTATCGCCGGCGGGCCGCAGAGCTTGTGGTAGTTGCTGAGCACGGTGGTGTCCGGCGTGTCGAGCCCCTTGAGATCGAAGTGCAAGTTGAGCTCCTTGGCGAAGCGGCTCGCGACGTCCGCCGCCGTGCCGGTGACCCCGGGGATGATCTGCACGCCGCTGTTCAAAGAAGGCTTGTCGGGGAACTCGATCTTCCAAGACCAATCCGTACCGAGCCCGGGACCTACTACGCTGTAGACGGCGTTGACGCTTGTTGTGGTGTGGGGGCCGCGAAGAGCCAGGACATGCCCGTCGTAGGCTGAGATCTGAGCGTAGCCCGCTCCGACTGGCGCGTTCGAGACGACCCCGTTGTCGTTTCCCCACGCCACGATGGAGCCGTCGGACCGCAGCGCCAGCGAAGTGGTCATGCATGCGGTCACCTGAATGTAGTCCGAGTCGGTTGGCGTGCCAACGACGCCGCCCCAGCCGTCGCCGGCCCACGCCTCGATCGAGCCGCTTTGGTGCAGGGCGAGCGCGTGCGCGTAGCCGACCGCCAGTTGAACGTAGCCCGTTTCACCCGGCGCGTCCGAGACCTGGTCGTAGTAGTTGTCGCCCCACGCCCTGATGGAGCCGTCTGCCGTCAACGCCAAGCCGGTGCCTCCTCTGGCGGCCACCTGAGTGAAGCCCGCTCCATGAGGCTTTTGCGCGACGAAACCATCAAAGTTGGCTCCCCACGCGACGATGGTGCCGTCTTTCTTCAACGCCAGGGACGACCACCCGGCCGCTGCCACCTGACAGAACCCATCTTCGGAGGGTGTGTCTGTGACCTGGTCCTCACTGTCGTCGCCCCACGACGCGATTGTCCCGTCTTGGCGCAGCGCAAGCGCGTGGCTGTCACCCGCAGCGACCTGAGCGAAATCCGATCCACTTGGCGCCCCCGAAACCTCCCCAGAGAAGTCGGATCCCCACGCCACGATCGTGCCGTCAGTCTTCAGCGCCAAGGAGTAGGAGGGGCCCGCAGAGACCTGGTAGAAGTCCGTTCCACCGGGGGTGTTCGAGGTCTCGCCGTGCCAATCGGAGCCCCACGCCACGATCCAGTGGGGCTCGGCATGCAGTGCCAAGGCGTGATCCCAACCCGCTGCGATCTGGGTGAAGCCCGTGCCTGTGGGGGTGTCTGCGATCTGGCCAGCGGAGTCGTTCCCCCATGCCGCGATCGAACCGTCGTAACGCAGCGCCTTGAAGGACGTCCGGCCCGCCGCCACCTGGGTGAAGTCCGATCCCGTTGGGGCCGGAGTGGTCCAGAACTGAGGACTGCCGCCCCACCATTCGATCATGCCGCTGTCATTCACCGCCAGGGAAGTGCCAAAGCCCATGGCGACATGGCTGTAGCCCGGGCCCCAGGGGGTGGACGCGACCTGTTGCCCGACGTTGGCTCCCCACGCGATGATGCGGCCATCGGGCCTGAGTGCCATGGCGGTTTGGCCCGTAATCGCCACCTGAGTGAGGACCAACCCCGTTGGGGCCTGCGTGTCCAGGCCGAACAAGTCATTGCCCCAGTATGCGAGTGAGCCGTCGTCGCGCAGCGCGAGCGCGTGACCCCGCCCCGCTGCCACTTGCACGAAGTTCGTGCCACTCGGGACGTCAGAGACGACCAACGAGGGGGACTCTCCACCCCATGCCACAATCGAACCGTTCTTCCGCAGCGCCACGGAGCACCGATAGCCCGCTGCCACCTGGGTGTAAATCTGTCCGGGAGGGGATTGGGACACCTGACCGTGAGAGTCCGAGCCCCACGACACGATCGAGCCATTGGCACGCAGCGCGACGGAATGTTCGAAGCCACCTGCCACCTGGATGAAGTCCGAGCCTGCCGGGGCATTCGAGACCTGGCCGGCAGAATCATGTCCCCACGCAGAGATGCTCCCTTGCGTCGGGAGCGCGGTGCTCCCCTTCGCCTGGAGCGCGGAGGGCATCAACCCGGCGAGAACCAAGCCGAGCGAGAGGATCTGCCGGGAAGGTAAACGGGTCAGGACTTGCATGGGTTTGCTCTCGTTGGACGAGCACGGGAGGCAGCTACGGAGCAGCCCTTTGCTCGCGGGTTGGGGTTGCAGGCGACGGTGGGTGGCATGGTTCCGAGTTGGCCGCCGCTGATCCCGAACAGTGGGAGGCTGCGAGCCCCCACGGATCCAGCGCCGGCCTCGAAGTACCAGAGTGAGAACACGCTCAGCAAATACGCAGGAATCTCAGAATGGCGCGTCCGTGCCTGGGTGACCGCAGGGCACGGGGTGACGGCAGAACCCGTACCTGTTCGGTATCGGGGCGAGACGTGCCTTGACGTGGCGCTGCCGGGAATCGGGCAAGGCCAGAGGCATCCAGATAGCCATGTCCGGGACGCCCGCCAGCCCGGTGAAGGGCGTCCCGGACATGGCTATCCTGCCAGGCAAAATGTGGTGGATCGCAGGGGAGTCGAACCCCTGACCTCCTGATTGCGAACCAGGCGCTCTACCAACTGAGCTAGCGACCCACATCGGCCGCGCAGTCTAGAGACCGTCTCCGGCGCGGGTCAACGGCGGAGCGTGGCCGTCTTGGCCCGAGACCATGGAAGTCGGCGCGGAGACCCCGGGGAGCTCAGTTCTCACGTACCCTGGGTGTCGCAGGAAAGGCCCTGAGAGTCTCGCCATGACCAGCCGCCATCTCGCCTCTGCCAGCGCCACTGCCCTCTGCTGCTGTCTGTTCTTGATGGGGGCGGTGCAGGCGCAGGAGGCACCCGCCGGCGTCGCGCTCAGCGTCCTGGGCGTCAGCCCGGCGCCCCACGCCACCGCGGCCTCGACGGTCGCGCCCATCGTGGTGCGCTTCAGTGAGCCGCTCGATCCGGCCACGCTGCTGCCGGGCGCGGTGCGGGTCTACGGGCGTTGGAGCGGCGTGCGCGACGGCACCCTGAGCCTGCTCGCTGGCGGCCGGCGCCTGCTGCTGCAACCGGCGCGACCCCGCTCCCCGGGCGAGCAGCTCACGTTGTCGCTCTCGAGCGCGCTGCGCTCGCGCTCGGGCGCCGCGCTGGTGGGAGGCTTCACCAGCAGCTTCTTCTGCGCTCCGGGCACGCCGCTCTCCAGCAGCTTCGTGTTGCACGACGTGCTCAGCACGGGGCTGCCGGGGGAGGGCTTGGTGCAGTCGTACGGCATCTACGCCGGCGACCTGAACGGCGACGGCGCGCCCGACTTCTCGATCCCCAACGAGACCGCCAATGACGTGCGCGTGCTGCTCAACGACGGCTGCGGTGGCTACGCCGGGCCGACGCTGCACGGGCTGCCCACGGGGTCCACTCCCAGCGCCAATGAGGGGCAGGACTTCGATGGGGATGGCGTGATCGATCTGGCGGTGGCCAACATCGACGGCGACAGCGTCTCGATCATGCGAGGCGATGGGGGCGGCGGCTTTCTGGCGCCTCAGACCGTGGCCGCCGGCGAGTCACCTCGCGGGCTGGTGGTGCTGGACGCCGAGGGCGACGGTGACATCGACATCGTGACGGCCAATCGCGGCTCGTCCGACCTGTGCTTGCTGCGCAACGACGGCGCGGGCGTCTTCTTGCCGGCCGAGTTGTTTGAGGGTGGCGGCGCGGGCGAGACGGCGCTGGCCACGGCCGACGCGGACGGCGACGGCTGGGGCGATCTGTTCGTGGGCATGCACGACTCGGCCGAGGTGACGCTGCTGCTGAACGACGGCAGCGGTGGCTTCTCGCTCTCGTCGTCGGTCGCCACCGGCGCGGGGCCGTGGATGCTGACAGTGGGCGACGTGCACAACGACGGCGCGGTGGACGTGGTCTCCGTGGAGGCCTGGACCAACACCGCCAGCGTGCTGGTGGGCGACGGCGCCGGCGGGCTGAGCGCGGGGCCGGTGCTGCCCACAGGCTTCTGGCCCATCGCCGTGGACCTGGGGGACCTGGACGGCGACGGCGACCTCGACCTGGTGACCTCCAGCATCGCCAGCGGCATCTGGCGCGTCTTCACCAACGAGGGCGATGGCCTCTTTGCGAACTTCACGGACTTGCCCTCCGGCACGGCGTCGTCCTGCGCCACGCTGGTGGACGACGACCGCGACGGTCTGCTCGACATCGTGGGCATCGACGAAGTGGCCGACGAGATCTCGCTCTGGCGGCACCTTGAGCCGCAGAACCCCGGCGTTCAGTCCGCGAGCTGCGAGGCCACCCTGCGCCTGGACGCCATGGCCCTCTCGGCTGGCTTCGGCGGGCGCCCTGCCTTCCATGTGCGACGCGGCGCCACCCTGCACCTGGGGCTGTCCGGCCGTCCCGGCGTCAGCGTCGGTCTGCTCCTGGGGCCGCCCGTGAGCGCGGGCCTGCCCTCGAGCGCCGGCCTGCTCAACGTGGGCGAGCCCATGGAGGTGGCCCTGATCGCCACGCTCGACGAGTGGGGCGAATACAGGCTGCCCGTGCCCGTCGGCCCCGCGATCCCGCCCGGCTTCAGCATTTGCATGCAGGCCTTGGTGGGCGTCCCCGGCGCGTGGCAGCTCTCCAACCCCGAGCTCGTCCTCGTCACACTCTGACGCCCGGGGCCTGACTCCAGCGCCAGCCCTAACGCGACTCCCCCTGCGCCACCGCTCGCCCCTGCCCCAGCTTGAGCAGCAGCCCCTCCACGATCACGTACATGCAGGGGATCACCAGCAGCGTCAATCCCGTCGCTGCAGAGAGGCCCGCCACCACAGTGATGGCCATGGGCGCCCGCAGCTCCGCGCCCTCGCCCGCGCTGCCGGGCAGCAGTCCGGTCAGGGGCAGCAGCCCCAGCACCGTGGTCAGGGTGGTCATGAGGATGGGGCGCAGGCGCATGCCGCAGGCGACGCGCACGGCCTCCCGCAGCTCCAGGCCGTCGAGGCGGCGGCGGCGGTTGATGGCGTCGATCAGCACGATGGCGTTGTTGACCACGATGCCCGCCAGGATGATCGCGCCGATGAAGACCACCACGGATAGCGGGATGTCGAGCAGGGACAGGGCCGCCACCGCGCCCACCAGCGCCAGGGGCACCGTGATCAGGATGATCAGCGGCTGGATCAGCGATTCGAAGATCGAGGCCATGACCACGTAGACCAGGAACACGGCCAGGCCCAGGGCCGTGAGCATCTGCGTCAGGGCGCCGTCCATCTCCTGGCCCTGCCCCCCGAGGTTGATCACCACCGGGTAGCGGTGCTCGATGGGCTGGACGGCCTCGCGGATGCGCTGGCTGGCGGAGCCCACGTCAAAGCCGGCGAGCGACGCCGAGACCACCGCAGCGCGCTGACCCCAGATGCGGCGGATCTCGCGGGGCCCTTCGCGCAGGCGGCTGTGGGCCAGGCTGGAGAGGGGCTCGGAGGCCTCCTCGCGCGGGTTCACGGGCAGCGAGAGCAGGTCGTCGAGCGAGCGCAGCTCCTGCTTGTCGACCAGCACCAGCACGTCGAGCTTGAGCTCCTCGTCGCTGAAGCGCGTGGCCACCTTGCCCTGCACCATGTCGGACACGGTGTCGGCCACGCGCCGCGTGTCCAGGTCGTAGCGGGACAGTAGGTCACGGTCGAAGCTGAGGATGACCTCGGGGCTTCCGGGCTGCACGCTGCTGCGCACGTCGCGCAGGCCGGGCAGGCCGCGCAGGGTGCCGGCCACCTCGTCCGCCACCTGGGCCAGAACGCCCAGGTCATCGCCGCGGATCTCGACGACCACGGGAGCGCTCACGGTGAACAGGCTGGGGCGCTCGAAGCGCTGGTCGCGCAGCTCGGGCACGCGCTCCAGCACCTGGCGCATGTCGGCCATGACGCCTTCCTCCAGCTCGGCCATGGGCACCGTGGCGTCCTTGACCAGGCCGATCACGAGGCGCGCGGTGTGCTCGCCTTCGTCGGGTTGGTTGACCTCGTCGCGCGGCACGCCGACGGTGGTGGAGACCCAGCCCACGCGCGGGTCGTCGCGCAGGGCGCGCTCGGCGATGGCCGCGACGACGTCGGTGGTCTCCAAGGGCGTGCCCACGGGCATGGCGATGCGGCCGATGAGCTCGCCCTGGTGCACCTCGGGCAGCATCTCGCTGCCCAGCGTGTTGACCGCGCCATAGGTCCAGACCATGAGCAGCGCGGACGACGCCAAGACCACGCCCATGGCGGCGGGGGAGCGCAGCACCAGCCCCACGAAGGGCGCGTAGAGCCGCTCGAGCGAGCCGTAGACGTGGCGGAAGATCCAGGCCGGCAGCCACATGACCAGCAGCACGCTGCCCAGCGCGGCGCCGACCAGCAGCGACAGCGCGGTGCCTGCCAGGGCGATGGCCAGCACGAGCGCGCGGCCCGTGAGTTCGAACATCAGCTGCAGCACGAACACGAGCACCAGCGGCAGCAGCAGCAGCGCGCGCATGCGGGTGCCGCGCCGGGCCAGCGCCGAGCGCAGCGATGCCCATGCGATCAGGGGGCCGAGCAGCACCCGGCCGGCGCCACGTATGGGAGCCAACAGATCTGGCCAGCGGCCGTCGCTGCCCTCGCCGCCGCGCGAGGCCAGCATGGGCACCAGGAACAGGGCCACCACCAGGGACACCGCCAGGCTGGCCACCACCGTGAGGGCCTGGTCGCGGAAGACCTGCCCCGCGATGCCCTCCACGAAGATGATGGGTGCAAACACCGCGATGGTGGTGAGCGTGCTGGCCGTGGCCGCGCCGGCCACCTCGCGCGTGCCGGCCACGGCGGCGGCGGCCTTGCCCAGGCCGCGCTCGCGGCAGCGGGCGATGGACTCCAGCACCACGATGGCGTTGTCCACCACCATGCCGATGCCCAGGGCCAGGCCTCCCAGGGACATGACGTTGAGCGAGGTGTCGCTCCAGTCGAGGGCGGCAAAGGTCACGATCACGGAGACCGGGATGGCCACCGCGATGATGAGCGTGGTGCCCAGTCGCCCCAGGAACAGGAACAACACCAGCACCGCCAGGCCCGCGCCGAACAGGGCGGCGCTGCGCACCTCGTTGATGGCGCTCTTGATGAAGCGCGACTGGTCGCTGAGCGGGTGCACCAGCACGTCGGAGGGCAGGTCCGCGGCCAGATAGTCGAACGCGTCGTCTTTCTCGACCAGGCTGGCGAGCAGCTCGGCCTGCTGCTGCTCGAGCTCGGCTTCGAGCAGTTGCTCGTCCTCGCTCAGCTCGTCGGACTGCTGCGAGCCGTCCGCGCCGTCGGCGCTGCTGCGTTCGTCGGACGGGTGGCTGGGGCCGTGCCCGCTGCCGCCGCGACGACCGCCGCCGCCCATGCTGCTCATGGCCGCGAACGCCGCCCGGCGCGCCTCGATGCGCTGCATGGCCGCGGCGCGCAGCGGGTCGGCCTCGACGCCGGCGATGAACTCGGCCATGGCCTGGTCGGGGTCGGGCCGCGCGCCGGAGCGCAGGCCGTCCACCCAGGCGCGCTGCTCCGCGCTGCCGAGCAGGCGCTCGCGCACGCGCCGGGCCAGCTCCACGATGTTGGCGTCGGCCTCCTTGAAGACCTGCAGCTCGACGCTCAGCGCGCCGTCCTTGCGCGTGATGACGTCCTGCTCCTTGTAGGTGCGGCGCACCTCGGCCACGTCGGCCACACGCACGATGGAGTCGCCGTCACGGAACAGGATCGTCTGCGAGATCTCGCTGGGCGTGAGGTACTCGTTGAGGATGCGCACCAGGTACTCGGTGTCGCCCTCCAGCACGGTGCCGCTGGCCAGGTTGACGTTCTCCGCCGCCAGGCGCGCCGACACGTCGCTGGGGCGCAGCCCGTAGGTGGCCAGGCGGTCGGGCTTGAGCCGCACCTGGATCTCGTCCTCGAGGCCGCCGCGCACGCGCACGGCCGCCACGCCCTGGATGGTGGACATGGCGGGCGCCAGGCGGTCCTCGGCCAGGCGCCGCAGCTCCACCAGATCGCGGCCGCCGGTCAGGGCCAGCACCATGATGGGGTCGAGCGTGGGGTCGTAGCGCAGGATCAGCGGGGTGCCCACTTCCAGCGGCAGGTTGGCGCGGTCGAGCCGCTCGCGGATGTCGAGCACCGCGTTGACCAGGTTGGTGCCCCAGGTGAACTCCAGCGTCACGTCCACGAGCTCGGCGCGCGACACGCTGGAGATGGACTCCAGGTGACTCAGCACGGAGAGCGCCTCGTGCAGGCGCTTGGTGACGCGCTCTTCGACGTCCTCGGGCGCGGCGCCGGGGTACTCGGCGCGCACGGTGGCGCGCGGGTAGCTGATGTCAGGCAGCAGGTTGAGCGGCAGGCGGTTGAGCGACATCCACCCGAACGTGAACAGCGTCACGAACACCATCGTCACCGCCACCGGGCGCTGGGTGGTGAGGCGGAAGACGCTGCGCGGGACCTCGTCGGGCGCGCCGCTCAATAGGCCGTCTCCCGCACCTTGACCCGCGCGCCGTCCTTGAGGCTCTCTTGGCCCACGACGACGACCTGCAGATCGTGGGGCAGCTCCGCGCCGTCCGTGCGTGCCAGGACCTCGATCGACTTGGTGGTGCTGGCGCCGGCCTCAAAGGCCACCTTCTCGACGCTGTCGCCCGACTCGGACAGGGCAAAGAAGACCGGCTGGTCGTCGTCGTAGAGCACGGCGCGCTTGTCCACCAGCAGGGCCGCGTCGCGCGCGGCGGTGATGATGCGTGCCTCGCAGAACAGTCCCGGCACGAGGCCGGGCTGCGGCACCAGGTCGACGATCACGCGCACGGTGCCCGTGAGCTGGTCGAGCACGGGGTTGACCGTGCGCACCGTGCCTTCGTAGCGGCCGCCGGGGTCGGTCACGGACGAGACCTCGACCCGCTGTCCCGGGGCCAGGCGCCGCAGGGCGTCTTGCGGCACGCGCAGATTCAGTATCGGCTCTGAGAGGTCGACCACCCGGAAGGCGGCGCTGGCCGTGGCGGAGAGCTCGCCCACGTCCACATCACGCGAGGCGATGACCCCGTCCACCGGCGAGACCACCGTGGCCTGGCTGAGGTCGGACTTGGAACGCTGCCAGTCGATCTGGGCCTGGGTGGTGCGGATGTCCGCCAGCTCCGCCGCCAGCGCCAGATCCTCGTGGGCGTAGCGCTCCAGCTGCAGGTCGTCGTCCGCGGTCTCGGCCTGCAGGCGCAGGTCGGCCACCTCCTGCATGTTGACCAGGCCGTCAGCGACCAGGCCCTCGAAGCGCGCCAGGTCCGCGCGCATTTTCTGGGCCTGTCGCTCGGCCTTGGAGATGCGGTGCTCGGCCTCCTTCAGCTTGTGTCGCGCGCGCTCCACCTCTTTGGATGTCTCGGCCAGCCGGGCCTTCGCGGTCTGTTCGCTCAAGCTCAGCTCGGTGTCGTAGAGCGTCATCAGCACCTGCCCCGCGCTGACGTGATCGCCCTCGTCCACGCGCACCGAGGTCACCGGCAGATTGGACAGCTTGGGGAAGATGGTCACCACGGTGCGGGCTTCCACCTTGGACGACACGACGACCTCATCGCGAATGGGGCCCACCGCGAGCGGGGCCAGCACCACCAGCGTCTCGCGCGCGGCGTCGCGCCCGCCCGCGACGCTGCGGTTGGCGGCGGGCGTATCGTCGGTGCTGCTCGTTGCGCTGTCGGCGGCCGGCTCATCGGCGGCCTCGCTCTGGGCGTCCGCCGAGGCCTCGTCGAGGTCTGCCATCGAGCTGTCGCTGCAGCCCGCTGGGGGCAGCAGCAGTGCGGACGCCAGCAGCAGACGGAGGATGGGGCGCTGGGGCAGCGGTCTGGACATGGGCCGGATGTCGACGGGTGGGGGATGCCGTGCGGCCCGCTGGGGGGCGCGGGGTTGATCAGCATACGAGCCGCCCGTGCCCTGGGAGGCGCCCCATATGGTAGTCATCGGATCGTCACCGCACCCCCGGAGCGTCAGCGATGATCTCGATCCAGGAGGCCCGCGCGCTGGTGCTCGCCCGGGCGCTGCCGCTGGAGGCCAGCGAGTCCGTGCCCGTGGCCCTCGCGTCGGGCCGGCGTCTGGCGCAGGACGTCACGTCCGATGGTGAGCTGCCGCCCTTCGACCGCGTCATGATGGACGGCTACGCGGTGCGAGCCGCCGAGCTGCATGAGGGCATCGAGCTGCCCGTGGATGGGGAGGTGGCGGCGGGCGATGACGGCCAGCGCCCGCTGGCTCCCGGAACGGTCAGGTCGATCATGACCGGGGCGCCCCTGCCGCCCGGCGCCGACGCTGTGGTGCAGGTGGAGTGGACCGAGGCGTCGGGCTCGCGCGTGAGCATCCAGCGCCTGGTGCGCCCGGGGCAGAACGTGGCCCCGCGCGGGCAGGATCTGGCGGCCGGGCAGGTCGTGGCCCGGGCCGGCGAGCAGGTCACGCCGCTCTCGCTCTCGCTCTTGATCGCGTCCGGTGCGGGCGAGGTCGTGGTGCGTCGGCGCCCGCGTCTGGCCCTGCTCACGTCGGGGGATGAGCTGGTGCCGCCGGGCGCGCCGGTGCGGCGGGGGCAGATCCGCGAGAGCAACGGCCCGGCCCTGGCGGCCCTGCTGGCGGCCAGCGGCGCCGAGGTGGACGACCTGGGCATCGCGCCCGACGACCGGCAGGTGCTGGAGCAGCGTGTGGAACGGGCCGCGCAGGGCGACGTGGTGGTGCTCACGGGCGGCTCGTCGGTGGGGCGCTACGACTACTCGGCCGAGGTGGCCGAGGCCCTGGGCTTCGAGCGCATCTTCGATCGCGTGGCGGTCAAGCCGGGCAAGCCGACCCTGTTCTACGCCCGCGGCCAGACCTTGCTGTTCTGCCTGCCGGGCAACCCGGTGGCCGCGCTCATGACCGGGCGCGTGCTGGTGGCGCCGGCCCTGGCTGCCCTGGGCGGGGAGGCCGTGCCGGACTGGCCCGGGTTGCGCCTGCCCTTGGCGCAGGCCATGCGTCGGCATGCCGCCCGCGACCTGCTGGTGCCCGTGAGCCTGGTGGACGGTCAGCTGCAGTTCGAGGGCTGGCATGGCTCGGGCGACCTGACCTGCATGGCCGGGGCCGACGCCTTTGCCCACCTGGAGCGAGGCGAGGGGCAGGCGCCGGCCGGCAGCCTGGCCACGCTGTTTCCCATGCCCTCGACGCCGGCCTGGTGACGGGCCGGTCAGCCGAGCGGGCGCTGGCCCCTCGCCGCCGGCCGCTCGGCTGCCCGACCGCAGCCCTGTTCGCCCGTCGAGGCCCGCTGACGGCCGGGCGGGCCGGACGCCCACGTGGCCAGCCCGGGCCCGCGCTGTCACCGGCGCGGCTGGCATGGCTAACGGTGCCAGCGCATGGCGCCGAGGAGCGGACCTCGCGGGCTCGCTTGACACTGGTTCCGGGCCTCCTTACGCTCCGCAGCACCCGGATCGTTGCCTCGCCGCGACGGCCGGTCTTGTCCCCGAAATCGAGGCCTGCGAGCCTCCCGTCCAGGCAGAGATCGCATGAGCAGCATCGGCAAGGTGTTCGTCATCGTGAACCTCGTTCTGTCACTGGTGGTCGTGGGGTCGATGGGCGCGTTGCTGCAAGCCAGCAAGACGACCAAGGCTGACCTCGATGCGGCCCAGACGGCCGCCGCCACGGCTCAGGCCGACTTCGTCCAGCAGCTCTCCGACAAGGACGCTGAACTGCGCGCCGTCGAGCGCGAGAAGCAGCGCCTCGAAGAGGACAAGCAGGACATCGAAGTCCGCGCTGACAACGCTGAGCGCAGCGGCAAGCGCCAGGAGAACGACAACAACCAGCTGCGTGAGGACCTCAACAAGCTGACCGCCAGCTTTGGCGTGGTCCAGGGCGACATCAGCGCCAAGGAGCAGCGCAACAGCGAGCTCTCCGACAACCTGGACGCGGTGCGCGTGCAGTCCAACGACGCGCTCGAAGGGCAGCGTCAGGCCGAGCTGTCTCGTCGCGAGGCCGAGGACCGCATCGTCGGTCTGGAGCGCATGCTCGGTCAGAAGGAAGACCAGCTGGTCGACGCTCAGGCTCGCGCCCACGAGGCCGAGATGCTGGTGGCGGTGGCCCAGTCGGCCGGCTTCAACCCGGCCAGCCTGATGGCCATGCCGTTGATCGACGCGCTGGTGCTCGAGGTCGACGATGAGTACGGCTTCGTGATCCTGGACAAGGGCGCCACGGACCAGGTCGAGAAGGGCTACACCTTCGAGATCTTCCGTTCCGAGGACGGTTACCTGGGCCGCGTCATGGTCGACCAGGTGCACCCCAACCACTCCACCGCGCGCATCCTGCCCGGGACCTCCCAGGGCAGCATCCGCCGCGCCGACAACGCCACCACGCGGCTCTGAGCCGCTCCTGACTGGAGACGCACCCATGGCCAAGCGTGGAAAGACCAAGCCGGCGGCTCGCGGCAAAGGCAAGGGCCGGGCCAAGGCGGCCTCGACCCTCGATGTCGAAGATCAGGACGGCGCCGCTCCTAAGGCAGGCACCAACACCGAGACGGCGCTGGTGTACGTGACCTTCCTGGCCCTGCTGGTGGCCTTGGTCCTGAGCCAGATCGAGCTGGGTTCCAGCTACGGCAAGGGGCTCTTCTAGCCCGCCTGTCCCGGCGCTGCGGCTCACGCGAGCCGCGCCCGCATGACACGAGCCCGGGTGGCCATCATGGCTGGCCGGGCTCGTTGCCTTGAGGGCTCGCTCGGAGGCCGCGCTGTCCGCAAGTGGACACCACCGATGGTGGGCTGGCAGCGCCGCAACCCCAACACTTCGGGTTTGACGCTGGCCCGGACCCCGGGCCGGTGGTCCAATGAGCCCGTCGATCCGAGCTCGCGGCGCGGATCCGGCATCTGGCCTGTGGCGGGCGGGGTGCGTGTGCCGTGGAGATGGCAACCGGACGGCTCGTTCCGAGGTCCGCCTCCAGGCGGACAGCACGGGGAGTAACCATGAAGGCGTTCGAGTGGATGGTGGGCAAGTTCTCCACCGATATGGGTATCGACCTGGGCACGGCCAACACGCTGGTGTGCGTGCCGAACGAGGGCATCGTGCTCAATGAACCGTCGGTGGTGGCGGTGCGCCGCGGCACCAACGAGGTGCTGCTGGGGGGCGACGCCGTGGGCCTCACCGCCAAGGAGATGCTCGGCAAGACGCCCGGCAACATCCAGGCCATCCGTCCGCTCAAGAACGGCGTCATCGCCGACTTCGAGATCACCGAGAAGATGCTGCGGTACTTCATCCGCAAGGTGCACAACCGCAGCGTGATGGTGCGGCCGCGCATCGTCATCGCCATCCCGTCGGGCATCACGGCGGTGGAGCGGCGTGCGGTGATCAACTCGGCCGAGCGCGCCGGCGCGCGCAAGGTCTACCTGGTGAGCGAGCCCATGGCCGCCGGCATCGGCGCGGGCATGCCCGTGGCCGACCCCCAGGCCTCCATGATCGTGGACATCGGCGGCGGCACCACCGAGGTGGCCGTCATGTCGCTCTTTGGCCTGGTGCACAGCGAGTCCATCCGCGTGGCCGGCGACGAGATGGACGAGGCCATCGTCAACCACCTGCGGCGCAACTACAACTTGCTCGTGGGCGATCAGACCGCCGAGCGCATCAAGATGAGCATCGGCTCGGCCGCGCCGCTCGAGAAGGAACTCGAGGTCGAGGTCGCCGGTCGCGACCTCATGATCGGCCTGCCGCGGCGTACCACCGTCACCAGCACCGAGATCCGCGAGGCGCTGATGGAGCCGGTCATGGACATCATCCAGGCCATCCGCACCACGCTCGAGAACACGCCGCCCGAACTGGCCGCCGACATCGTGCACCAGGGCATCACCCTGGCCGGTGGCGGCGCGCTGCTGCGCGGGCTCGACGTGATCATCGAGCAGGAGGTGCAGCTGCCCGTGCGCGTGGCCGAAGACCCGCTCACCAGCGTGGCGCGCGGGACGGGCGAGTTCCTCGACCAGCTCGACCTGTACAGCCGCGTGCTCGACAGCAGCATGGACGAGGCCGCCGCCTGAGGCCCTGACAGGAGCCTGCCACCATGGGCCACGGGCGCAACGCTACCAGGATCTGGCTGGTGGTGGCCTTGTCGCTGGCCTCCATGGCCGGTCTCGAGCCCGTGCGCCAGGCCGAGCTCATGGCCGCGCCCCTGCTCCAGCCCCTCGAGCCGCTGTTGCTCTGGGCCCTGCCCGACCAGCCGGACTTCCGCGACCTGGCCCCGCAGGCACCCGCGCTGGGCGCCGGGCGCGTTGTCGGATCTGGCCAGCCGTCGGACGCTGCGACGGCGACCCGCGCGCACGCAGGTGTCAACGCGAGCGCGGCCCAGTCCGCCTGGGTGGCCTGGATGGCAGAGGTCATGCGGCGGCCGCCCGCTGCGGACGGTTGGCGTCTGGCTGCCCTGCCGGTGCTGTCCTTCGACGAGCCGCGCGGGCAGCTCGTGCTGGCCGCGGGTCAGGGCCCGCTGCCCGCCGGGACGCCCGTCACCCATCGCGGCGTGTTGCTGGGCTTTCTGCGCCCCGCGCGCAGCGGCTCGGACGACGCCCGTCGCGACGACGGCACGGCGCGGGTGAGCCTGCTGGGGCAGCCGGGCTGTCGCCCCGTGGCGGCGGCCGTCGAGCCGGGTGACGGCCGCGAGCCGATCTGGTGCCTGGTCTCGTCGGGAGCGCAGGGGCCGCAGCTGACCCGTCCGGACACGCCCTTGCCCGCGGGCAGCGGGGCCTATGCCAGGACGCGCGATGTGACCGCGCTCGGTGACGGCGTGCCGGCCTCGCTGTTGTTGGGCCGCCTGCGCCGGCCCCAGGCCGAGCAACCCGGCGGGGGACTGCTGCCACGCCACACGACGCGCGCGCAGCTCGAGCCGCTGCTGGACCCGGAGCGCGTGCGCCACGTCACGCTACAGGTGCCCAGCAACTGGCAGCCCGAGCGCTATCGCATGCAGGCTCACGTGTTGCGCAGCGCCTGCAGCGAGCAGCGCCTGGTGCTCGATCGCGGATCCAGCGACGGCGTGGGCGTGGGCGACGTGGTGCTGCAGGACGGCGCCCTGGTGGGCCGCGTGCGGCGCGTGGGCTGGGTGGCCTGCGAGGTGGCGCGTGGCGCGCCCAGCGGACCCCAGCTGGTGGAGGTGTCCCAGGGCCTGGTGCTGCCGCTCGACCTGGCCGTCGACATGTGGCCGGGCGAGCGACGGGCGGCTCCCGGTCGCCCCGTGTATGCCGGCACCCTGGCGGGGGGCGGGCTGGTCGCCGGCCGCGTGGCCATGGCCGCGGACGGCCGCTTGAGTGTCTCTCCCCCTGCCCTCGACCTGAGGCGCGGGGTCACCCTGCTGCGGCGATGATCTACGTCGTCTTCCTCGCGGCGTTGGTGTCGGCTCCGTTGCTGACCCTGGGCACGGCCTGGCTGGGGCCGGCGGCTCCCGATCCGTTTGTGCCGGCGGCGGTCTGGGCCGCCCAGTGCTTGCGCGTGCGACAGCTGCCCTGGGCCGCCGTGGCGCTGGGCTGGATGCGCGCCTTCGTCCTGGCCGAGCCGGCCGGAGGGCAGGTGCTGTGCGCCTTGCTGGCGCTGCTGCTGGCCGCGCGGGTCGGGCCCGCCGGGAGCAGCGGCCGCCCCCTGCTGACGACGGCGGTCGTGATCGCCCTGAGCTGGTGGGCCGTCGCGGCTCTGCTGAGCTGGGTGGCCGGCGTCCTGCCCGGGGCCGCCGGGAACCTTCTGTCCGGGCCCAGCAACGACGGGTCTGGCCTGCTGCTGGGGGCGCTGCTGCTGCTGCCCTCGCCGCTGCTGGCCGCCTGGCGCATGCGGCGCGCGCGCGCCGAGGTGTTTGCCCGGTGAGGCGTCGGCGCGTGGCGCTGGTGTTCCTGGTGCTCATGCTCGGCTACGCCGCCGTGTTCGCCCAGCTCGTGCGCTTGCAGCTGGTCGAGC